>NZ_JBBNLU010000015.1:0-52926 GCF_040092335.1 Collinsella sp. CLA-ER-H8
TCTCCACGTGTTACTCAGCCGTTCGCCACTCGCTTCTATCCGAAGATAGGTGCCGTTCGACTTGCATGTGTTAGGCGCGCCGCCAGCGTTCATCCTGAGCCAGGATCGAACTCTCCGTCCAAAATATTTGGGCTTCGAGCCCGTCCGGTCCTCTCAGTCATTCGCTGATCGGTTCCGTTCGATTCATATGGTTTTAGTATAGGAAAAGGAATTTCTCGGGGCCGCCTCTCGGCGGCCTTGCGAAAAACAAATCCAAGTTAGACCATTTCAAATGGTTCGATGTCTGCCCGGATGCGACACTGAAGTAAGTGTCCATCCTCGCAGTATCCGGTTCTCAAGGTGCACGCCCCGCGGCTGATCCGGTTCCACCGGGCCGCGCGGCAAGGAGATATATTGCCAGACCGGAGGGGCCCCGTGGGCGGGAATCGCGCACTCCATATTTTGTTCACAAATGAATAGGTCCCTCAGTCGCATCACTGAGGTTAAAACTGAAGCATTGGCTTCTGATATTGGCGATGACCAGCTGTTTTATGAGTATTGAGACATCGGTCATCTCTGGAGCGCTACTTTACTCCAAAGGCATCAGCCATTTGTTTCCCATCGGTAAAAGGCAGGTTTTGTTCGCCAAGCGTTCTTATATATAGACAGATACGGGTTCGAACCCATGAAAGGGCGACAAAAAAGACGGCCAACCGAAGTTGACCGTCTCGGCAATCTTTGGGTGGGCCGTCAGGGGTTCAGCCTGCTTCGCAGGCGGCCGCTGCGGCGCTTTCTCGCCTTGCGCGCTGCGCTGGCAAACGCTCACGCGTTTACTCAGCTCCGCGCCCCGACGGGTTTGAACCCATGTCGCGGCAACAAAAAAGCGACCAACCGGAGTCGATCGCTTTCTTTTCTATGGTGGGCCGTCAGGGGTTCGAACCCTGGACCTTGGGATTAAAAGTCCCCTGCTCTGCCAGCTGAGCTAACGGCCCGCGGGTGGCATTGTACCACGGTCTGGGACTATTCCCAACTCCATTGGCCGTTCTGGAAAATCACAACTTCACGTCCATCAGGCGTAATGCCCGTAATATCGATGTCGTCCGTGCCGATCATAAAATCGACGTGCGTGCTCGAGACGTTAACGCCATGCTCCAGGAGCTCCTCCTTGGACATGTCATACCCACCCTCGATGCATTCGGGGAAACCGACACCTAGCGCGAGATGGCAGCTAGCGTTCTCGTCATAGAGCGTATCGTAGAACAGAACACCACTTTCGCGGATCGGCGTGTTCTTGGAAATGAGCGCGACCTCTCCCAGGTGAGCAGCGCCCTCGTCAGTATCGATGATACTTGCGAGCGTTGCCTTGCCCACGCGGGCGTCGTAGTCCACCACGCGGCCTCCCTCAAACTTAATCCAAAAATCGTCGACCTTATTGCCGTGGTGGATGAGCGGCATGGCAGAGTACACGATACCGTCGGCGCGCATGCGATCTGGCGAAGTGAAGACTTCCTCGGTGGGAATGTTGGGGAAGAAGGGGTGCCCATCGGGCGTTTTGCCCTTGCCGCCGGCCCACTCGTGACCCTTCGTCATGCCAATCGTCAGATCGGTTCCATTTGCCGCGGTGTAATGCAGGTAGTCGAAACGATTGTCGTTCAGGAAGCGCAGGTTCTTTTCGAATGCGGCGTCATGGAGTTCCCAGTCGCTCTCCGGGTCCTGGCCATCGGCGCGCGCGGTGTGCAGAATCGCATTCCACAGCTTATAGATTGCAACCTCATCGGCGTCTCCCGGGAACACCTCGTGCGCCCATGCCACGACCGGAGCGCCGGCGATGCACCACGGATTGATGTTGTAATCCAGTCCACGGCGGAAAACTTTGCACTGCGTATTCCTCGCCTTGGATGCCGCGGCCGGCTTGGCTGGATCGATGCCCTTGAGGGCCGCAGGATCCGCACCCTCGATAAAGACAAAGCAGGCACCATCCTGGGCCAAGGAATCCAGCTGCATGCGCTTCCACTCGGGCGTCTGCTCAAAATAGCTTTTCTCGACATGCTCGTACGTGAGCCTCGTCACGGCATCATCGGCCCAAATAACCGTCACGTGGCCGGCGCCGGCAGCATAGGCCTCCGCGACCACCACGCGCGCAAACGGCGCGCACTCGACCGGAGACTGAACGACGACCTCCTGGCCGGGCTTGACGTTTACGCCCTTGCGGACGACCAGGCGCGCGTAGTTTTTAATCTTGGGCTCCAGGGCCTTCATGCCCTCCAGAGCCTCTTCGACCGTCAGGGCAGCTCGAATCATGTGCCACTCCATCTATCTATAGAACAGTAAAAAGGCGCGCCGCAAAAACGACGCGCCTTATATCTTAGCGATAAGTATGTATGCAAACGCTACTTCTTCTTGGAGTCCTTCTTGTCCTCCTCGGCAGCCGCGCGCTCAATAAGAGCGTTGAGCTTGTTCTCGGACATGCCCTCGGCCTGCGCGCGGTACATGTTGCGCAAGGGACGAATACGAGCGAAGTCATAGATAAAGTCGCCCAAAATGATGACGTAGGACAAAACAATGCCGACCATCTGGACAGGGCTGGACACCATGCCAGCGGGAGCGAAGTACAGCGAGGCCCAAATTGCCACGACGAGCACCATGCCAATGGCGAGCACAATCCACCAGATGCGACGGCGCTTGGTGTAGTCCTCGTCCTGCTTGAGGAGGATATTCGACACCGTATAGATGCGGTCCTCCTTGGCGCGCTGCTTAGCCTTGCGGGCGCGCTTCTCCTCTTTAGAGAGGCCCTCGAGGTTCTCGCCCTTCTCGAGCTCTTTGCGGCGTGCCTTAGACGAAGCCGGCACGACGCGAACGGAGCTCGCTGCTTGGCGGGCGGGCTTAGCAGATGCGGCAGACTTGCGCGCAACCCCGGTAACTTCATGGGATTGCGTGCGCTTGTTCGTGGCGCTACGGGTACTCACTTATGCGTTCTCCTTCATGCTTGTGAACTGGGAGCCCGTGATGATCTGGAAGGCCTCGCGATAGCGCTCGGACGTGCCATCGATGACCTCGGCGGGCAGGTGCGGGGTCTCCCCCGTCATATCCCAGTTGGCCTTGAGCCAATTGCGGACGAATTGCTTGTCGTAGCTAGGCTGGATCTTGCCCTCCTCGTAGCTGGCAGCAGGCCAGAAACGGCTGGAGTCGGGCGTGAGACACTCGTCGATCAGCGTGACCTTGCCATCAATAACACCAAACTCGAACTTGGTGTCGGCAATGATGATGCCACGGGTCGCGGCGTACTCGGCGGCAGCCTTGTAGATCTTGAGGGAAAGGTCACGAATCTGCGTGGCGATGTCCTCGCCCACGATCTCGCAGCAACGCTCGAACGAGATGTTCTCGTCGTGGTCACCGATCTCGGCCTTCGTGGACGGCGTGAACAGCGGCTCAGGAAGCTTGGAAGCCTCGGTCAGGCCCTCAGGCAGCTGGATGCCGCAGACGGTGCCGTTCTCGTCGTAGGTCTTCTTGCCCGAACCGGTCAGATAGCCGCGGACGATGCACTCGATAGGAATCGTCTGGGCCTTCTTAACCAGCATGGCGCGGCCAGCGAGGTAGTCACGATACTCAGCAAACTCCTCGGGGAAATCCGCCGGGTCGATGGAAACGAGATGGTTGGGGACGATGTCGGCAAACTTATCGAACCAGAATGCCGAGATGCGGTTGAGTACCTCTCCCTTAAACGGAATCTCGTCGGGAAGAATGAAGTCGAACGCAGAAATGCGGTCGGTGGCGACCATCAGCAGGTTTTCACCGGCATCGTAAATATCACGAACCTTGCCACGGGAATCCGGACGACGCTCCATCGTTGTCACGTGAGTCACTCCTTACCTAAATACGACAGAAATGCGGGTTCTTTCCCGCATGTTTTCGCAAACTCGGAGCGGCAGGGACGCGGCCCCTCCTTCACCGAATAGCGAAAAGCTAGTGCTCCATTGTAGTAGATGCCGCGTCTGCCGTGTGCTCGCGGGGCAGATGAATTGTAAAAGTCGTACCCTTTCCAAGCTCCGACTCCACGGATATGTAGCCATGGTGACGCTCGACGATCTGCTTGGTCACGGCGAGGCCAACGCCCAGGCCGCCAGCTTCGCGGGCGCGGCTGGCATCGGCGCGCCAAAACCGCCCGAAGATGCGCGACAAATCGTCCTTGGCAATACCGATGCCGGTATCAGAAACGGCAATGCTGACGTGCTTGCGGTCACTGAGCACCGACACCACGACCCAACCGCCCTCGGGGGTGTAGCGCATGGCGTTGCTCATGAGGTTGATAACACATTGCGTGATCATGTCGGGATCGGCCTCGACGACATCGTCGTGACCCTGGGTCTCGTCCGCAAAACGCAGGCGCAGATCGCGGTCGACAAACAGGCGCTCCTGGGCATTAACGATGGAACGCACGAAAGGAACCATGTCCACCGGCTCAAGGTTGAGCGGAGCCGTGCTGTTTTCCATGCGCGACAGGTCGAGCATCTGCTGCACCAGACGAGCCAGGCGACGCGTCTCGGAAGCAACGGTTTCCAAATGCTCATCGTCGGTGGGATACACGCCATCCTGCATGGCCTCGACCGTTGCGAGCATGGCCATAAGCGGCGTGCGAAGCTCGTGTGCAACGTCTGAGGTCAGGCGCTTCTCGTGTTTCATATCCTTCTCGAGCGAAGTGGCCATCTCATCGAAGGTCTCACCCAGCTGATCGATCTCGTCATCACCGCGCAGTCCCGTGCGAGCCGACAGGTCGCCGTCACGGATTTGCTTTGCGGTACTGGTGATGCGATGAATCGGCTTGGTGAGCATGCGCGACACGAGCGATCCGATAACGACCGAAATGCAGATTGCAACAACCGCGGCGAGGGCCATGGCGTTAAAGGTCTTCTCCCTAAACGCAGAGTCCGCCTTGGTGAGCAGAGCGTCGGAGCCGATGGCCCACAGCTTTACCTGTCCGACATGCTCGCCGGAAGACGTTACAATCTCGACGTTAGCAACGCTATCGGAGTCGGTTGGAGCAGACGAGACCGGGCTATGCGATGCCCTCTTGCCGCTCGTGTCGTCGGTCGTAGCCTGGTTTTCGCGTACATCGGCGGTGGCGCTTGCCGAGGGCCAGGAATCGTCATAAACGATCACACCCTTTTTATTGACGACCTGCATGCCCAGATCGTCGGAAACCAAACTCGACGTTGCGACCGTGCGCAGTTCTCCCGCGGTCCAAGAGCCGTTTTCCTCATATGAGGTCGCCAACTTCTCGGCAGCGGAATTTGCGATTTCGACGATATTGGAGCGTGTGTAATCCGAAAAGACCGTGCCCCACACAACAGAGACAACGCCCACCAGCACCAATACCGTCATGAGCGATGTCAGAGCAAAAGCAAGTGCCATGCGCGAGGGATAGCTCATCGTTGGCCGTGAATCGGAACGAGGCGGGTTCCAACTAGCCTTGGAACCCGCCTCGCTCTCCTGCTTGTGCTTTTGTCCGATTTCAAAGCGCGCAGGTGTCATATGTGATTTCCCTATTTCTCGTCCGACTTATCGGTCTTGGCCGGAGCCTCGAAGCGATAGCCGACACCATGGACGGTGTAGAGCCACTTGGGCTTCTTGGGATCATCGCCCAGCTTGGCGCGAAGATTCTTCACGTGGCTATCGATGGTGCGCTCATAGCCCTCAAAGTCATACCCGAGCACTTTCTCGACCAGCTCCATGCGGTTATACACACGGCCGGGATGGCGGGCAAGCGTGGTGAGCAGCTTAAACTCGGAAGCCGTCAGATCGACTTCCTTGCCCTCGACCAAGATCTTGTGGCCCGAGATATCGATGACCAGATCGCCGAAGTCGAGTACCTCGACGGCGGGCTCGTCGGCCTGATGGGCACGGCGGAACAGAGCGCGAACGCGGGCGACGAGCTCGCGCGGCGAGAACGGCTTAATCAGATAGTCGTCGGCGCCGAGCTCAAGACCGATAATACGGTCCTCGATCTCGCCCTTAGCCGTCAGCATGATGATGGGGACATCCGAGGTATCGCGAATGGTGCGGCAAACGCGCTCGCCGGGAATCTTGGGGAGCATAAGGTCGAGCACGACCAGGTCGAACTGATGCTTCTCGAACTCCTCGATCGCGGACTGGCCGTCGCCGACGCCCACAACCCAGTAGCCTTCGCGCTCGAGATAGGCAGCGACGGCGTCACGGATTGCCTTCTCATCCTCGACCAGCAGAATCTTTTTTGCATCTGAAGCCATAACACGGCCCCCCCTGTCTCAATTAGCTAAGAACAAGCCCATTTTAACGCACCTGAGCCCGCCGGATGCCGCTATGACGCGGCAGCTCGGCGGGCGGTACTCACAATTACAACGCGTTTATTCCCCTGTTGGCGCCTTTTTAACCCCTCTAAGCTTAAAGAGAGAATAGGCGTGCAGTGACCGTCTCTGGTATACCCTGGCTGTTGCGCACCGTGGCGTACGTAAGGAATGAGTCCGATTTTCCCGCCGTAGCTGGATAATCGCCATACTCCAAAGCGCGGTCGGGCGACAGCAGCGAGCCATAGGTCTTGGCAGAGGTGTCGATCAGGAAATGCGACGCCTGTACCTTAACAAGGTATTTATTCTTCTTGCCAGCCGCACATGCGAGCGGCTCGCGTGACAGAAAGAGGTACGGCCCTCCCTCATTACCGATATACGTGCCCATATTGCCCAGGCTGCCCACGCCGCTATAGGCCGCCTCGATAGAAAACACGAAGGTATCGCCCATATATACGGCCTCGAAAGGCGAGACTGACGAGGGAAGGACTAGCTGGGCACGTTTGGGGTTGTTGCCGTCGGTCAGATCGATTGCCGTTATGCCGTAGTAGACGCCCTCGTCGTTGCGGACACGCGGCGAGATGGTCAAAATGCCGTCGCTCGCGCGCGGGGCCGATGCAAAGCGGCCCGTCGATTTCCAAATTACCTCGGCCTTGGATTCATCAAGCGAGCGACGATAGCAAAACGAATCGCTACTCGTTTTATTGCCACCTGCCGAGGGCATTTTATACCAGATGACTGATGACCCGAACGCCGTAAACAGCGGCGGATCATAGTCCTTGCCACCTCGATCGAGCTCAACCACGTCGCCAGAGAGCGAAGCGCCCGACAGATTTTGACCGTAGAGCTTCCACGATGAATTGGCAAAGTTCATCTCAACCCACGCGAATACGCTGTCGCCGGCACGGACATCGTAGAATGCATATCCCGTGCCCTCGATAGGATCCTCGATTAATGTGGTAAGCGAGCCATCGCCCAGGTTGAGCACACCGAGTGTGTTGGCGTGCAGTGCCGATGCGGGCGCCATCATCGCCGCGGCGTAATCGCCGTCGCAGTAGTACAGCAGCGTACCCAGAGGCAGCGTCCATGACGCCGCCGGCTCAAGATCGATGTCGACTGCCTCGTACTCATCCGTAATCGAGATGATTTTGGAATCATCCTTGATAACCTGCGGCTCGCCGGCGGCATCATCGCTGGTGCCCGTTTTTTTCGAGCATCCGGCAAGCACCGTGGCAGCGCCCGCGGCAGCCCCACCGAGTACAAAGCCGCGACGCGATATTCCGTTCTTGATGTGATCGGCGATACCCATTAGGCGATCTCGGTGCGAGCGGCCTCGATAGCGCGTGTAAGCTGGTCGGCGCAGGAGGTCTTTTTCATACCGCAGGTATTACCGGCGAGAACCTCGATTACGCGATCGGCAGGAGCGCCCTCGACCAGCTTGGAGATAGCCTTGAGATTGCCGTCGCAGCCGCCGGTAAACTCAACGCCCATCACCTTGTTGCCGTCATCGGAAAGATCAAGGTGAATATTGCGAGCACACACGCCCTGAGGCTTGTAATCAAACGAAATCATGCGATCCCCTCTCAGAATGTTATTCGAGACGACTATTATCCCCGTCTTTCCCTAAATGCAACGAGGCGCTTTGCCGGCAACACACATTACCAGCAAAGCGCCCTAAAAAGCTAACGTTATGCCCGAACCTACTCGAAGCTCAGCTGCTCCAGACGATCAAAGACCGTGTCGATACGGGTGAGGAAGTCCCACGGATCAAAGATCTCGTCGAGCTTCTCCTGACTGACGGTGCAGCGCGGGTCGGCCTCGAGACGCTCCTTAAAGGTGGGGCCGGAGACACAATCCTGTACCTCGTGCCAGGTTGCCATAGCGTTCTCCTGCACAATGGCGTACGCGTCCTCGCGGGTGATGCCCGTGTCGACGAGGGCGAGCAGTACCTTGGAAGAGAAGATGAGGCCGCGGGTCTTATTGAGGTTGGCCATCATGCGGGCGGGATACAGCTGCAGGCCGTCGATAACGCGGATGAGGCACTGGAACATGTGGTCGAGGGCGATGAAGCTATCGGCCTGGGCGACGCGCTCGGCAGAGGAGTGCGAAATGTCACGCTCGTGCCACAGGGCGACGTTATCGAAGGCAACCTGGGCGTTGGACTTCACGACGCGCGACAGACCGCAGACTTTCTCCATGGTGATGGGGTTGCGCTTGTGCGGCATGGCTGAGCTGCCCTTTTGGCCCTTACGGAACGGCTCCTCGGCCTCGAGCGTATCAGTCTTCTGTAGATTGCGAACCTCGGTAGCGATGCGCTCACAGGTGGCCGCTGTAGTGGCAAGCACGCCGGCAAGGTAGGCATGGTGATCGCGGCTGATGACCTGCGTGGACAGAGGATCGTGGACCAGGCCCAGGTGCTCGCAGACGTACTCCTCGACGAACGGCTCGATGGAGCTGTACGTGCCGACAGCGCCCGAGATAGCACCGAAGGCAACATTCTTGCGGGCGTCCTCAAGACGATCCAGATCGCGCTTGAGCTCCCAGGCCCAAGAGCCAAACTTCATGCCGAAGGTCATCGGCTCGGCGTGGATGCCATGAGTGCGGCCGGCACAGAGCGTGTTGCGCTCCTCAAAGGCGCGACGCTTGCAAATCTCGCCGAGCTTCTTGACGTCCTCGATGATCAGGTCGCAGGCCTGGGTGAGCTGGTAGCACAGGGCCGTGTCGCCCAGATCCGAGCTGGTCATGCCATAGTGAACCCAGCGGCTGGGCTTGGGGTCGCCCTCGGGAACATCGGCATCGATGTATTCCTTCATGTTGGTCAGGAAGGCAATGACGTCGTGGCGCGTGACTTCCTCGATCTCATCGACCTTCGCCTTCTCAAAGTTGGCATGGTCGCGGATCCACTGGGCCTCGTCTTTGGAAATACCGATCTTGCCGAGCTCCGCCTGGGCCTCGCAGGCCAGAACCTCGATTTCCTGCCAAATGGCGTACTTGTTCTCGAGGGAGAAGATGTGTCCCATCTCCGGGCGGGTATAGCGATCGATCATAGCGGCTCCTTTTTGGTTATTGGCACGTTGGTCGTAACCCAACCATTGTACCGTGCGCAGGTACAAGTATGGGCAGCAGGCATTAACCTAACATTTTGGAATTGGAGCGGGCATGGGGACGTCCGCGTATTTGCTTCGCAAATCCGCACCGGCTGCGGTCGCCTATCGGCGACCTTGCCTGCTCGCTATAAACGCTTCGCGTTTATTTAACGCTCGCACCCTGTCGGGTTCGAGTCCCGGCACTTTATTGAAAAAGGCACGGTAACGAAACGTTACCGTGCCTGAAATTCGAATGGAGCGGGCAACGGGACTCGAACCCGCGAGTGTCAGCTTGGGAAGCTGATGCCTTACCACTTGGCGATGCCCGCATATGTGGGGGATAGTATAACGCGGTTGTCTTGTTCGATACAAGAGTGGCGATGCTTGTTTTAGCTGTGGAGATTCGTTTGAAAATCGCGTCAATTGTGGAGATGGGGACCTTTAACCTCCTGTTCTCCTTATCTTCTACCTGCGCTTTTGCTTGATTGTTGTATTTGAGCTCAATTTGTCAGGAATTGGGCAAGCTTTTGGTCAGGCTCCGGTACTTACCCGCATGAACCTCGGGGGTAGCCTCATCCTACGCGTCGCAACCTCCCCATGCGGCGCACGAGGGATAAGGAGCAGCCATGTCCAACGCACCCACGCACTCTGTCCACAGCGCAATCGCAACAGGTCCGCTGCTCCTGCTCCTCTTCCTGCTTTTCGGCTGCCTGACACCGGGAGCCGCATTTGCCGTCGATGGCTACGGTCAGCTCGGCTTCCGCACTATTAGCGATGATTGTGGGCCCTTCTTCATCGGCAAGTATGAAGCTCAAGACGCCTCGATTGCCTACTGCATGAACCAGGAGCGCCCCGGCCCCACCAAGCCGGGCGGCCCATGGCTCAACTTTGATCAAGGCTGGGTGTGGCTCGACGACGAGTTCGCGGCAATCGTTTGTCACGGATATCCTACCGCCACGTCGTTTGGCGGTTACCATCTTTCGCCCGATCGCGCCCGCGCCGCAACCCAGCTTGCCGTATGGATGCTCAACGGCACTACCCATGTCGACGGTACTTACTCTTACACGACCGCTCAGGGCAAAACCAAGAGTGGGCACTTTACCGCTGACAATGAAGTCGTGGCGGCGGCGCGGTGGCTCCACGACAGCGCAAAATCAGGAAACATCAAAGCCGCTCCGCACCGCGCGCGACGCTATCTAGGAGCCGTATCGGGCGGCAGCAAACGTCAGGACATGCTCTATGTACTGCCGGCGGTCTCTGTTTCCTTCCAAAAGCAGTCTGCAAACGCTGCCATTACCAGCGGAAACAATACTTATCAGTTTGACGGGGCAACATTCGATATTTTTGAGAGCGCCAGCGGCGCGCGTGTCGGCACCATCCAGATGGACAGCAACGGTCGGGCGCAAGCAACTCTTCTGCCCAACACTGCATACTACCTAGTTGAAACGAAGGCGCCGGCCGGCTATGTCCCCCTTCGTGATCGCATCGCCTTTACCACGGGGAATGACGGTGGACAGGTCGCCATTGATGAACAGCCCGGCATCATCAACCTGCATATCGTAAAACTCGATGCCGCGACGAATGCCGGCCCCCAGGCGGGATCTTCACTCGCAGGAGCAGAGTTCACGTGTGTGTCACAATCAACCCCTGGATGGGCGCAAATCCTCACGACCGACGAAAGCGGTCAGGCCACCCTCGCCGATGTCCCCTTAGGAACCTTTACCATCTACGAATCAAAAGCCCCCGAGGGCTACCTGCCATCCAACGACAGCTGGACCTATACCGTTGGAGCCGACCAGCTCGGCGATTCAGGCGTGGTCGAGATCGAATCTCGCATTTCCGATATCCCCATTGCGTTTGACCTTGAGATTTCCAAATTCAAGGATTACGGCAATAGCGACCAATCCGGCCTGGAGCAACCGGCGGGTGGTGTTGTCTTTGAGGTTGTCAGCAACAGTTCTCAGCAGGTTGTTGGCACACTGACCACAAACATCTATGGCTTTGCCTCCACCAAAGATCAGCCCGAAGCATGGTTCGGCACAGGCAAGCGACCCGCCGGTGTCCACGGAGCTGTCCCATACGACCGTGCCGGCTACACGATTCGCGAGGTTCCGGAAACCGTCCCCGAGGGTTTTAAACGTGCAGGGGAATGGACCGTCGGGGCCAATCAGATTTCCAACGGCGCCGAGCTTCAATATATCGTGGACAACCACGCGCTGTCGACGCATCTCCAGATTGTAAAACGCGATGCCCAAACAGGCGCTTCTGTTCCACTAGCCGGATTCACCTTCCAACTCCTAGACAGCAATCACGAACCTGTCTCACAAACTTGCTGGTATCCAGCACATAACGTATTGGACACCTTTACGACTGACGCGACCGGGACCGTCACACTGCCCGAATCGCTCGTGCCGGGCACCTATTATGTACGCGAAACCTCGGCCAAAGAGCCCTATCTTGTCGGCGAAGAGATCGAGGTAAACATACCCGCCGACATGAACCTAACGCCCGTTGCAGTCGCCTCGTATTATGACCACGCCGCGACCGGAAACATCAGGATCGTTAAAACCGATGCCATAGACGGCAGCAGCCTCGCGGGCGCCGTCTTTGAGATCCGCGCCTCGGGTGATATCGTGCGCCCCGACGGTAGCATTGCCGCGCTCGACGGTGAGACTGTCACGACCGTCACGACGGATGAAACTGGAGAAGCACGCGCGGACAACCTCCCACTGGGATCTGGCACCGCACGCTACGAGGTTGTCGAGACTCAAGCGCCGGCAGGCTTCTTGCTCGATCAGACAACCCATATTGTTGCCCTTACTTATGCCGACCAGAAAACACCCGTTGTAGAAGCACGGCTTAACGTATCCGACGATTACACCAAGGTTGATATCTCCAAGGTCGATGCAAGCGGTGAGCAAGAAGTGGAAGGCGCACAACTCACCTTATATGGTCCCGATAAAACCGAAATAGACTCCTGGACCTCATCCGACAAGCCGCACCGCGTCGAACATCTTGCACCCGGCACCTACTCGTTGCGCGAAATGATGTCTCCGCGGACCTATGACCTTGCCGAGGAGATAACGTTTGAAATAAAGGATACGGGAGATGTCCAACCCGTCGCGATGAAGGATGCGCCCATCGAGATCAAGGGACAGGTCGACAAGCGTCAGGAACTTGTCCAACCTATCGAAAAAGGCCTGTTGGCTAACGGCGATGGTAAAAACCGCGCCACGACGCAAACCAATAGTGATGGGCTTTTCTCCTATACCATCGATGCTCGAAACGATTCCGCTACTTGGGTTGATGAGTTTACGATTACCGATGATCTTGAGTGCGCCAAAGACGGCACGGCGAGATTCATCTCAATCGAAACCCCCGTCGCCATCGGCGACCTCAACGGTCTGTGCAACGTATGGTATCGCACGACGCCGTTGGACTCGACAGACGTCGATGAGCCGGCAAACGCGACACTTGACGATGGGCACGAAAATCCTTGGCTTGAGTCCGACGAAGTAAAAGAGAGCCTGGGTGAGGACTGTCGCCTCGTCGATTACGACGGTTGGCACCTCTGGAAGGCGGATATCTCGACCACGGAATCCACCACACTCGAGGCGAAAGAACTCGACCTTGCATCCAATACCGTCGTAACGGCCATTCGAATTGAATACGGTGCGGTAGCCGCCGACTTTACGACTCGAAGCGATGCGGATTCTTGGACCCGCGATGATCTCAAAGATGAGCACGACGACCTTGACGATGCCAAAGCAATCCTTGGTGCAGACGCTCGGGGCGCAGTCGTGCACATGCAGGCAACATCGGCTTATACGCCCCAAACCGCACTCACCAACAGCGCACGCGTCGATCTTTGTCGCAACGGCGGCGGCGATAAACTTGAGTCACATGACGAGGACTGTGTCATTCAACGCTGTACCCTACCGCAGGACCTACCGGCAACAGGACCAGTTCCCATCGCCGCTTGCATCACCGCGCTCCTGACCTCGGGTGCCGCAGCCCTATGGTTCGCTCGCCTTAGGTCGATCCCAAAGAAGCGCTAGCGCGATGAAAAAGCGGGCGAGCCAGTCCCCTGGCTCGCCCGCTTTCAATCATGTAAATCGCCGTATCTACTCTGCAGACGAAGATCCACCATCAACGATTGCTTGCTCGGACTCAGGAATCCCATCGGCGCCCGTGCTCTGTTCTTGCTCCACCTCTTCGCTGATTGCGGAGGCGGGGGTCGAGCCCTTTGCACCCACGATGTAGGCAGCCCCAAATCCTAACGCAATGGCAATCAAGGTCAAAATCACGTAGACAGGCCAATGGCGCTTAATATACGAAAACACGTTGACTCCTTAGAGCTCCGTCTACGAACGGCGGATAACCTCGGTCACGACCTCGGATACCGTAGCAATGTTCGTCGGGTTGACATTGTGGGGCAGGTCGTCCTCGGTACGAGCGCAAGCCAGACGTGTGCCGTCCACACCGGCGATGGTGAGGGCTCGGCGGCTCGCCTCGAGCGCGGCGTAGGCATCGGTCTTGGCATAGGGCATCTCGAGCGCGCCACAATCGACATGGAACGACTTGCAGACCTTGCTGACCAGGTTCATGATGCGGCGATCGCCCTTGAGCAGTTGTTGTTCGCCCTCGACCGTCACAACCGAAAGCCTACCGGCGCCGACGGATTCAAGATTGATAAAGAATACGCCGCGGAGCTTATCGCGATGCGAAGCCAAGAAGGCCTTCATGCCGGCGCCATCACAATCCGAGGCACCCGTTGCCACAAACCAGATATCGTGACCGAGCAGCTCATCATCGCCCATAGAGGCGACAGCCGAGAGCATATCTTCGGAAGAAGCGCCATCGGAAGACGTAGCGCCGCCCTTCCAGCCATCGTTATCGTCCTCGAAGTTATCCCACGAACCGATACCGCGACCGGATTTCTTGGCATCGTAATCGTCTTCGACGCCCAGCCAGTCACTCATGCTGTCCTGCTCGTTTTTCTTTTTACGACCGAACAGGCCACCCAGGCCGCGCTTACGAGACTTGGGTGCCGCCGGGGCGGGAGCCGAAATGGTCTCGATCGGCTGCGCGCCCGACGCAACGGGCATAGGAGGCGCAACGGGTGCCGATGTGGGTTCGGGACCTTGGGCGGTAGCAAAGGGGTCGTTGACCTGGGCAGAGGGATCGGGAAGGTCGAACAGCGACGTGCGAGACGCAACGTTTGCCTGCTTCATAGACGGCAGCGACGGATCGGGGACCGAAGCCAGCGGAGACGAGGAAGGTGCAGGCGACGGTGCCGACGCCGGATCGGGAACATTCATCTGCGGACGCGGCGATGCCTGGGAGGAAATCTGGGCCATAAGGGAATCGACCGTTTCGTCCTGGGTGGGAGCGACATTGGCAACCGTGGCACCGGACCCACTCGGGGTCGGCATGGTGAAAATCTGCGTGGAATAAGGCCTCGACTCATCCGTCTCGGGAGTCTCGGAAACCGCAGGCACTTCCTCCTGCTCGACCTCGGTCGAATCACCTTGATCGGCTGCCGCGTATTGCTCTTCGTCAGAGTTGGCCTCGACGGACTCGTCCTCGGCGGCATCCTGAATTTCGGCAGCATCAATAGGCTCGTCATCGTCTGCCGCGTCGCCCTGCTCATCGGAAACAGGAAGGGGCTCGGCAATCGCGGTGCCTTGCTTTTCAAACGTTATCGTGGAATCGAACTGCGCGGCATCAAACGACATGGTGCTATCGACGTGCTGCTGAGCCTCGAAAGACGTCGTCGCCTCAACAACATCCGTGGACGCCGGTTGCTGGGACTCAAAGGACGTTGTAGCTTCGGCGGCGTCGACGGGCGCGGACTGCATAGCCTCGTTCTGCTCGAACTCTTGCGCCGCGTGCTCACGTGCCGCCTCGGCTGCCTGCTGCTGAGCGATAGCCTCCTGCTCGGCAGCCTCGCGTGCGGCAGCGCGCTTCTCCTCGAAATCGTCGACAAATTTCTTGCCCTTTGCAAGCGCACCCTTAAAGAAGTTGGAAGCGCTGGCGCCAATCGACGAGAACGCGGATGCAATGTCGGCATGGGGCGTTGCCGCGGGAATCTCGGCCGAGAAATCAGTATCGCTCTCGTAAGACACGCGCCTCGGCTGTTCAACGTAATCGTCGTCAGACTCGTCCGCAACGTCTTGCGCCGGCGCGGCGGGAGCCAAAATGTCCAGTCCTGCCGCGGGATCGATCGCGGACACCGCCTCGGGCTCGGCAACGGCAGCGGTAACCGCGGCAGACTCATCATCCACAGTGACAACGGGCGCAGGCTCGGGCTCAAACGTCGGCTCCTCGCCCTCCTCGTAATCGAGCGTGCAGGACTCGGGAAGCATTCCGAGCGCACGGATGGCATCCGAACCAAAGCGGATGTTGCCGGCGGCGTTGCGATAGAGCTTGGGCTCGGGCTCGACCGCGGCAGGTTCCTCCGCCGACTCGGCAGCGGGAACCTCGTCATTGAACTCTTCGGCCTGGACAGCCTGATTCTGATCCTCGGGCACGATAGCGCCGATCAGCGTCTCGTCGGCAGATGCACCCTCAAAGCCCTCGATCTGCTCGTCGAAAGCCTCACCCTGTTCGGGCTCGGTCTGAGTGTCGGGAGCAATCGGCTGACCGAACTCGTCCTCGGCGTAGGTAGGCTCTTCGTACTCGATGGTGTTGCCGTAGTCGTTTTGCTGCTGGGCCGCGGCATACTCCGCCGCTGCACGCGCCATTTCCTCGGCACGACGCTTCTGCTCCCCAAAATAGGTATCGAACGGAACATCGTCGGGAAACTCGTTTTCGCCCTGGAAGGGAGCAACGTTGTCCATAACGCCGAGCATAGCGGCGACAGAAGACTTGTTGCACACCGCGCCGGACGTATAGGGAAGAATGTGGCGGTTAGAGATGATGTTTGCCGCGTTGGCAAGTGCAACGAGGGAAGCGAGGATCGCGACAATCCACAGCAGAACCTTGAGCGCGCCGGGGAGCGGCAGGATACGCAGGATGGCAACGGCAGCAGGGGCAACCGTGGCAACAGGCAGCAGCTTGGCGATGAGCGCACGATACGAAGCATAGGGCTCGCGGGCGAGCAGCTCAGCACGGGGAGAGTCGTAGTGTGCGACAACGACCACCGGGCGGTTACGCGGGGACGCGAGCGGGCCCGAGGCCTTGTGATAGGCGATGACATTTTGGCTCACGCCCGTCTTGCCCAGGCGCGAAACCACGGGGTGCCCTGTGCGCTCGAGCACGTAAAGAACGGCGCCGACAATGGCCAGCAAGGTGCCGACCAAGCCGATACCGCCGCCGATGCCCATCAGCAGGGCACCGGCAAACGCAAGAATACCGGTAACGGCAAATGCCAACCTACTGGGCGCCGGGGCATTGAACTCCTGAACCTCGGGATCAAAGCCGTGGTTGCGGAAGATCTGAGCGATATCCTCGGCAGCCAAGCGCTCTTCTTCGCTGCACGCCGGCGTAATGCCGGTGTTCTGCAGCAGGTGGTTAATATAGTTCTGGGTGTTCGCCATGTGCGCTCCACATCCATAATCCGACAAATAGGCCCAATGCATGCACATTAGAACCGTATATAGTCGAAAGTATACCCCGAGCGAGCGCAAACGACCGAATTCGGGCCATCTTAACGCCCCGAGCGGACAAGGATATAGCCTAATCTCCATATCGGACTAAAATCATGGCAGCAAACCACCTTCTCATGCGAGGACCCTATGACGGCAAGCGACACGACCGAGACAATTAAAAAGGGGAATTCGGAGCCCAGTTTCGATAAAACGGCTCAGCGCATCCTCAATCTTTTCTTTGTGCTCAACAGCTCCCCCGAACCGCTGACGACCGAGCAGATCGTCTTGGATTCCGACCTGGGATATGGCTCGGGCAATATCGACTCGGATAAGCGCAAGTTTCGACGCGATCGTGACAAACTGCTCGAACGCGGCATCTTAATCAAGGAGGTTCGCCCCACCGGCGCGCAGGAGACCGAGGAA
Organism: Collinsella sp. CLA-ER-H8; assembly: GCF_040092335.1. Taxonomy (NCBI): domain Bacteria; kingdom Bacillati; phylum Actinomycetota; class Coriobacteriia; order Coriobacteriales; family Coriobacteriaceae; genus Collinsella; species Collinsella sp. CLA-ER-H8. The sequence goes on from NZ_JBBNLU010000015.1 coordinate 17,401, forward strand.
AGCTCGTGGACAATCGACCGCGAGCACACGTTTGCTGCAGGCGGCCTCATCACCGCAGACGACGCCGATATCCTGCTCAACGCCATCGACCAGACGCTAGCGGCCGGCTCATCCACTTTTGCCGCACCGCTTGCCGATATTCGCTCCAAGATTGCCTATCTCACCGGCAGGACGACGGTAGACGAGGCGCCGATCAGCCGCTCTCCCACCGTCGATGCGGTTTGGAGCGCCTTTGCCGAGCGTTGTGCGCTGCGATTTTTATATCAGAACGGACGCGGCGAGCAGAAAGAGCGTACCGTCCGCGTCTACGGCATGTTCGAGCGCGAGGGCGTGGCGTACTTCTGCGGCCTCGACAATGCCACCGACGACATCAGGACATTCCGCTGCGACCGTATCGTTCGCGCTTGGCGTCCTTCGAAGGCCTACGCCATCCCTGCGGACTTCAATCTCAACGACTATCTGTTCTTTGAATTCGATTTTGCCGACCGGCCGCCCGTTGCAGCCACGTTCTCGTTCGCCCCTCAGACACAGATCGATATGATCAACGGCCTCACGCGCGGGCGAGGTGAGCTCGCACACACCGATGCAGGATGGGCCTGGACCGTTGACGTGCGCGATCTTGAAGCCGCCGCCTCATTTTGCATGGCCCACGCCATGGACGGCATGAGGCCCATGGCCCCCAAATCGCTCAAGCAGGCGTGGAACCACCTCATCGAAAGGACGGTGCACGAGCATGCCCGTGCGTAAACTCACCAGCGAGCAGAGGCTCTCGCGCGCCATCGACATCATGGAAGCCCTCTACGCCGCCGGCGAGAGCGGCATGACACGAACCGAGATTTGCAGTCGCTTTGACATCACGGGGGTATCGCTCGACGAGATTCTCGAGATCGTCTCGACGCTCGCGGACCGAGAATCGGGCGCGCGCATCATCTGCGAATGCCGCGGCGAGCGTGTGGTCCTCACCGGTGACGCCGGGCGTGTGCTACCGTTGCGCCTGAGTGCCGCCGAGGGCGCTGTGCTCAACCATGAACTTGAATCGTTGGGGATCGAGCCGCAGACGGCAGCTCGGATTCGACATGCCCTTCTACCCGAAGAGTTCGGCTATAACCAGCGCGTCTTTGACACCGTCAACCACGGGTCGCACTGGCAGCAGCTGAGCTGCGCCATTCAGGACGGCGTTCGCTGCCGCATCTCGTATCGCTCGATGGACGATGCACGGCCACGCGAGCGTCTGGTCGACCCCTTGCGCATTACGGCAAACGGCGACCAAACATACCTGATTGCCTGGGACATCGCGGTCGATGAGCAGCGCACCTATCGCATGGATAAAATCGAGGGACTCGCCTTGACGGAAGACTCCGTCGTGCCTCACGCACCGGATGTCGCATCCCTCCACGATTCCCTTGCCCGGACGCAGCGTAGCGCAAAGCTCCTGATGCCATTCGATATGGCGGAGCATCTGGACTGGGCCGGCATCACCCTAATCGAGCGCAGCGGGGCAGACACGGCAACGGTAACCGTGCATTACGGCTCCGAGCGTTGGCTACTGAGCCAGATAATCGCAGCGGGCGGAGCCATCCGCATCTTGGATGACCCCGCCCTGTCAAAGCGTCTGTGCGATATGGCAAAAACCCTCGTCTGTCCGCTTTAGCGACGCCGCTCGTGGCGTGCGCGCCACAGTTGCAGATAGTGCCCGATCTGCGCCGATTCGATGCGCTGGTAGGAGCTCGTGGGCAGCGACGTTAAGAACTTCTTTCCGTAGCCCTTCGTCACCAGGCGCGGGTCGGCCAGAATCAGCACGCCGCAATCGGTCGACGAGCGGATAAGGCGGCCGGCCGCCTGCTTGACCTCGAGCACCGCCTCGGGCAGCGAATAGCGCGCCCAAGCGCGGTCTTCGCGCAGGTTGCGCTCGCACGAGAGCGGGTCCGTGGGACTCGAGAACGGCAGCTTGGGAATGATGACGCAGCGCAGCGTCTCGCCGCTGGCGTCGAATCCCTCCCAGAAGGCCTTAAGAGCAAAAAGCGACGAGGTCGGCTCGTTGATAAACCGGTCGCGCAGGCGACGAGGAGATGAGTTGCGCTGCTGGCAGTTGAGCTCCAGACCCGCACGGGCCATTTTGGGCTCAACGCGGGCGTACAGGTCTTCCATGTCGCGCCGATTAGTGAACAGCGTGAGCACCGATCCGCCCATGGCAAGATGGGCGTCGACCAGCACGCGCTCGAGCGCCGTAAGATAGCCCTCACGATCCCGCGGATCGGGAATATCGCCCGCAACGACTACAGCCATGTTCGAATCGAAGTCGTAGCTCGAGTCCAAGTGCAACGATGAGGATGCTGAAGCACCGATGCGATCGAGGCCGACTGCGTGGTTAAAGTGTTCAAAGCTTTTGGACACCGTCATGGTCGCCGAGGCAAAGATAGCCGTGTGAACCTCGGGCAGCCACTCGGTTGCCAAGGCCTCGCCAATGTCGATGCGCTCTGCGGTCATTGACTCTCCGCCGGCGCGCAACCTGCGATTGACCTGCAGCGAATACACGTAGTGTTCATCGGTGCCATCAATGATGAGTTTGAGGTTCTCGGCCAGCTCGTGTAGGCGGCGCGAGATATCACCCAGGTCGACAACAACCTCGGGCTTGTCGGCGGCGACGGCTTGCACCAGCGCGTCGACGCTCTTGTCAGCTTGTTCCAATGCGTCGATGGCAGTGTAGGCCGACGGTAAGAAATCATGCCAGTCGTCAGATTCGCGCAGCTCGGGGCCAATCCATAGATTGGCATTGTCATAACCCCCACGGGCACGGCGGCCGAGCTCGCGAACGCCATCGAACACGTCGGCGATTGCCATGCTCGCGCGCGCAACCGTCGACGTCGCCTTGGCAGTAAGGCCCAGATAGAGCGTAGAGCCCTCGGAGGTTGCCAAATCACGGGAAACCTGGCTTAGCGCGCCGGTGCTCGAGCCACCCAGGCGCTCAAACAGAACGCGTGATTCGTCCGCCGATACCACGCGCGCCCACTGACGGCGCGCCTCGCGCTCGATAGAATGGGCCTCGTCGATTACCCAATGACGAATCGGAGGCAAAATCCTGCCCTCGGCCGCAACATTGCGGAACAGCAGGGAATGGTTGGTGACCACCACATCGGCATGCGCCGCACGACGGCGAGCGCCGTGGACCAAACATTTATCAGGGAAAAACGGGCAGAGGCGACGAGCACACTCGCGCGAGGCCGTCGTAAAGTCGGGGCGGTTGACGCTGCGCCACCGAATGCCAAGTGAGTCGAGGTCGCCATCGGCTGATTGGCAAACGTACGCCATAATGACCGCGACCGCCGTGAGCGTGTCCGCCGGATCGCGCTTGGTGGTAATCTCGACCTGGCCGCGGCTCATGCGCTCAAGTTTGCGCAGGCACGGATAGTGGTCATACCCCTTGAGAGCGCAAAATGACAGACCACCTTCCAGTTGCTCGGCAAGTTTTGGCAGCTCATGGTACATGAGCTGGTCGGCAAGATTGTTCGATTTGGTCGCAATACCAACCGTGATGTTGTTACGGCGTGCTGCCTCGGCAAAAGGCACCAGATAGGCCATCGATTTGCCGACGCCTGTGCCCGCCTCAATTACACGATGAGTGCCCGTGACCAGCGCATCGCGGACCTCGAGCGCCATCGCGATCTGCTCATCACGCGGCTCGTAAGTGGGATACATGCGATTGACCAGGCCACCCGGCGCATAGTCTGCCTCAATCTCCTCACGACTCGGCATCTTGAGGACCGGTAGTTCGTCGGCGTCCACCCGATCGTCGGCGCGATCGGCCTTGAGAACGTCAGCACGAGCGGCGCTGAGAGAGAAGATAGAACCAGGGTTCTGCCCTGCCAAGAACGAGAAGATAGGACGATAGGACCAAGGCACGTCCGGATGCATGTCGGCTAGGCGCGCCATGAGGCCCTGGGGCAAGTCGGTGAGCGCCACGAGCAACACGCGCCATACGCCGCACAGGGCGTCGACGTCGGCATTGGCACGGTGTGATACCGAGTCACAGCCAAACAGATCGGCCATAAAAGACAACTTGTGCGAGGCCAGGCGCGGAAGCGCGATGCGCGACAGCGCCAGCGAATCGATCCAGATATCGCTCACGTTGACGCCGCCTTTGACCGACTCGATAAATGAGCGGTCGAACGTGGCGTTATGTGCGATTACCGGGCAACCACCGACAAAATCGGCGAGAGCGGCTACGGCCTCAACGGCCGACGGGGCATCTGCCACATCGGCATTTGTAATGCTCGTGAGCTCGGTAATCTCGGCGGGAATCAGCTGTTTGGGATGCACGAAGGTATCGAAGCGGTCGACGACCTCGCGGCCCGAAAGACGGGCCGCCGAGATCTCGATCAGCTCATTGTCCTGCACCGAAAGACCTGTGGTCTCGGTATCGAGGACAATCACATCTTCCTCGATAAGACCAAAGGACTGCGTTTTGGCGCGTTCGGCAAGCGTGGCATAGGAGTCGGTGACAAACTGCGGCGTTCCTGACGAAACCGCGTCCTCGATTAGCATGCAATGCCCGCTCGACGAAGGCCCATACGGATCAGGCTGTCACAGACCTGCGGGAACGTCATGTCGTCGGTGTGGCGGATCTCATCCGGATACAGCGACGTATCGGTCATGCCGGGAATGGTATTGGTCTCGAGGATAACGGGGCCGTCCTCGCTCACGATAAAATCGCTGCGCGAGATACCCAGGCAACCGAGGGCCTTGTGAGCGGCGCAGGCAAGCTCCTGAGCGCGAGCATAATTCTCGGGTGAAATCTGCGCCGGAATGCGATGGATGTCCGTAGGGTCGACATACTTCACGTCCAGATCGTAGAACTCGCAGTCCTCGGGCTTACGAATCTCGACAATCGGCAGAGCGCGCACGTCATCTTCGCCGTATACGCCGACGGTGATCTCGGTACCCTCGATGCACTTCTCGACCAGCACTTTGTCGCCGTACTCAAACGCCTTGGCGATTGCCGCGGGCAGCTCGGAGGGCTCATGGACCAGGGAAATGCCATAGCTGGAACCGTTGACGGCCGGCTTCACAAAGCAGCGCTCGCCACAGACCTCGACGATATGATCGATATCGACTTCATCGCCCACCTCGAGCGCAAGGCCGGGGGCAATGGGAATGCCCGCCTTGGCGTACAGGAGCTTAGAGACTTCCTTGTCGGCACCGCAGGCGCTGGCAAGCACGCCCGAGGCCGTGTAGGGGATACCCAGGGTCTCCATGGCACCCTGCATGGCGCCATCCTCGCCGCCGGCACCGTGCATGGCGATAAACGCCACGTCAAAGCCGCCGGTCGCCATGGTTACCATAAAATCATCAGCGGCCGTGTCGAGCAGCTCCACCGAGGTGTAGCCGGCTTCCTTCAGTGCCACCACAACGTTCTTTCCCGAATTGAGCGAGATCTCGCGCTCGGCGGAATGACCGCCCGCCAAGACCGCTACGTGCATGTTCTCTAGGCTTTTACCCGGCATGGGCAGACTCCTCCTCTATAATTTCTGCAGCTGATACCATATTGTAGCGATACCCTCTACGTTTCCCCAAAATCGAAAGGCTTCCATGAATCCCAGGACTAAATCTCAGGACATTCGCGACTTGAGCCAAAACGATATTCGCGAGCTCGTGGCCGAACTTGGCCAGCCCGCCTTCCGCGCGAAGCAGCTCATCGAATGGGTCTTCGAGAAGAACGTTTGTTCGTTTGACGATATGACCAACCTTCCCAAGGCTTTCCGCGAGCAGCTTAAAGAGGCTTTTGCCTTTGACACGCCCACTGAACTCACCAAGCAAGTTTCCAAAGATGGCTCGCGCAAGTATCTGCTCGAGTACCACGACGGCGTTTCCGTCGAAACTGTCGGTATGCCCCGTCGTAACAAGCTTTCCGTCTGCGTTTCCACCCAAGCTGGCTGTGGCATGGGCTGCGCCTTTTGCGCTACCGGTCTCAACGGCCTCAAGCGCTCTCTGACCGCTCAAGAGATCGTCGACCAGGTGCTTCATGTATCTAACGACTTTGGCGAGCGTGCCACGAGCGTTGTCTTCATGGGCCAGGGCGAGCCGTTTGCCAACTACGATGAGGTTCTCAAGGCGCTGCGAATCCTCAACGACCCCGATGGCATTGGTATCGGTGCTCGTCACCTCACCGTCTCCACCAGCGGCGTTATTCCCGGTATTCGCAAATTTGCCGATATCCCCGAGCAATTCACGCTTGCCGTTTCCCTGCATTCCGCCATTCAGTCGACGCGCAATAAGCTCATGCCCGGTGTTAAGAAGTACACGCTGCTTCGCCTTCACGAGGCGCTTCAGCTCTACACCGAGAAGACTGGCCGCCGCCCGACCTATGAGTATGCCATGATCGAAGGCGTTAACGATACGAATCCCGAGATGCAGGCGCTCTGCGACTTCTGCGAGGGAACGCTGTGCCACGTTAACCTGATTCAGCTTAACGACACCGAGGGCAGCCCGCTCAAGCCGTCGCCGATTCATAAGGTTGAGGATCTTCAGCGTCGTCTTGAGTCCCGTGGCATCGAGACCACGATTCGTAACTCACGTGGTAACGATATTGACGCCGCTTGCGGACAACTGAAGCAGCGCTTCAAAGTTCAGAAGAACGCATAGGGGAGTCGCACCCCAAAACGTTTCATGTGAAACATCGAACGACCCCGGTTACAGAATATGCAACCGTGGTCGTTTCATTTATTGACCTTTATTTTGAATCAGCTGCTACTGGTCCCATTTTTTACGGCCAAAATAAGGGGTCCTTGTCTCGTGAACCGGACAAGGACCCCTCAATATATGCTGAGTAATTGTTAGGTACCTAATAGCCTACATTTTCCCATTGGTTGCTAACCCAACCTTGATTAATCTTGGGATTCTTCGTTACCTGAGCAGTACGCATGGCAACATCTTCCGTCATAACATCCATTTTCTTTTTGGAAGTATCGACGATATCTTGCGCGCCACGAAGCAAACGACCTCGAAGTTCACCGTCTGTCGCGATCATATAGCCAGCAATGGCACCAGCCGCAACAGTCGTCGCCAATGCAATCGCAGTTAAAATCTTATTCCTCATCTTGGCCTCCTTGATCAAACTGAATCATCTCGCCAAGAATACGAGAGAGCTCTTCCTCGTCTTTAAACTCAATCTCAATCTTATTCTTTCCACGCGAGCTCTTCACACGCACATTGGTATTAAATACCTGACGAAGTACACGGGCAGCCTTTTTAAAAGACTGAGGCGTTGCAGGCCTTGGAGTCTTAGGTGTCTCTCCGGCAGAAAACAACGGAGCGAGATTTTCTGTCGCTCTTACGGAAAGGCCCTCTGCAACAACCTTCTCTGCAAGTCGAATTCGAGCGTCCTCATAGGGAACTGCAAGAATCGCACGCGCATGACCAGCAGTAAGTTTGCCCTCAAAAATCATCTGCTGAACAACTTCAGGGAGATCAAGAAGGCGCAGCGAGTTTGTAATTGCAGAGCGTGACTTGCTTACCGCCCTCGACAATGCCTCCTGGGTCATACCGCTGGCATCGATGAGCTGTCGATAGCCCTTAGCCTCTTCGACGGGATTCAGATCAGAACGTTGAAGGTTTTCGATAAGAGCAAGAGCCAGCATCTCTTCATCGTTAACATCTTTAATGATGACAGGCAGTTCCTCAAGACCAGCAAGCTTTGAAGCTTGGTAACGACGCTCACCAGCAATGATCTCATAGCCGTTTCCATGCTTGCGAACCAAAAGCGGCTGCAAAACGCCGTGTTCTTGGATTGACTCGCTTAACTCGCGAAGTTCAGTTTCGTTAAAATGAATTCGTGGCTGATTAGGGTTGGGAACGATATCCTCAATAGGTAGTTTTGTTTCAGATGCGGTATTTGCAGCCGATGTAGCCGAACCACCGGTCTCATACTCGGCCTCTGAGACCAAAGCATTGAGGCCACGTCCTAATCCGCCTCGTTTCTTTACACTAGGCACGCTTGATCACCTCTTTTGCAAGGTTCATATACGCTTTTGCACCCTTATTTTGAGGTGCATAGGTAATTACTGGTTCTCCAAAAGACGGAGCTTCGGAGATTTTAACCGTACGGGGGATCAGCGTCTTAAACGCCTTATCACCAAAGTACGATTGAACCTCCTCAACAACCTGATTCGATAGAGAAGTACGCGAGTCATACATGGTCATAAGCACACCATAGGTGTCTAAGCCCTTGTTCAGACGTGATTTGACCATCTTCATTGACTCAAGCAGCTTCGTAACGCCCTCGAGTGCATAATACTCGCATTGGATCGGAATCAAAACGCTGTCTGCTGCGGTCAAGGCGTTGATGGTAAGCAAGCCGAGCGAAGGAGGACAGTCAATGAAAATAAAATCGAACTCGTCCTGAATCGGCTCAAGCAAATCTTTGAGGCGGGTTTCACGAGCAATTGCGCTTACGAGCTCAATTTCGGCGCCTGCAAGCTGAATTGTAGCCGGAATTACGAATACCTTTTTGCAATTTGTATCAAGGACAAGCGATTCTGCCGGCACATCATTCAACAATGCATCATAAATGCAGTGGTCAAGGTCTTCTTTTTCAATTCCAAATCCGCTAGTGCTGTTTCCTTGCGGATCAAAATCGACAATCAGCGTCTTACGACCCTGCTCACCCAGTGCTGCTGCAAGGTTTACAGCCGTCGTTGACTTACCGACGCCGCCTTTTTGATTGATGATTGCAATAATACGCGTGTCTTTTGCGCTCTTAGAACGCTTAACGTCGCGAAATCCCACGGTCCCTCCTGGTGTGTATTAAAGCTGTCAAACGGAGGATGTTTCACGTGAAACATTCCGATTCGATATCAACCGCCATGTTTCACGTGAAACACTGCAAGTTGTTAGTATCCATTATGTTTCACGTGAAACATCTAGGCAAGCGGATTCTTCTTGGCCATGCCATTTGCACGAGGCAATGAAACGGATGCTGGATGGCTCTTCTTAAGAACAATGAACTCCCTGTGGCCCAGGCCCTCAGGCAAATCGATAGCGTCATTCAGAAGCAAAGTGAAGCCGCAAATCTTTGCTGCTGATATGCCGGAAGCAAGCTCCTCATCCGAAGGATTGCCCTTGGTGATAACAAATAGCCCTCCATCCTTGAGGTACGGCGCCGCATACTCAACAAGAATCGGTAAAGGGGCCAGTGCGCGGGCGGTTACGACAGAGAACTGCTTCTTATGGCTTCGAGCATATTCTTCAAGACGATCATGGACCGCATGAGCATGTTTCAATCCAAGAGCATGGATAAAGGAATTGACTGCATCAGCCTTCTTGCCAACAGAGTCAATATAAGTAGCTTTACGATGCGTGGTTATGGTTAATGGAATACCAGGGAAGCCCGCACCTGTTCCCATATCGAGCAAAGCTCCCTCAGGAGCCTTGTTGATATAGGGGAGCAAAACAAGTGAGTCGAGGATATGAAGTACTGCAGCATCTTCTACGTTAAGAATACGGGTGAGATTGGTTGTCTTATTTGTTTCTAGAACCAAATCCAAATGCTGAATACATTTCCTCAGCTCAACATCAGTTACGCTCAAGGAATACTCTTTGCAATAGGAAGTTAGACGACTCAACATCTCGTCAGCCTGCTGATCAGTAAGTACTAACAACGAAAGCTCCTTTCTGACAAAAATCAGTGTATCGAGAACTTTTGACAAAAAAAGGGGACGTGGAAACCACGTCCCCTTAGCATAAGCTCGAGAAGATTATCGAGCAACAATCACCACATGGCGATCAGGGTCAGAACCCTCAGAATGAGTATCGACGGCATCATTGCCACGAAGTGCAATGTGAACCAGTCGACGCTCGTAGGCATTCATGGGCGGAAGCGAAACACTCTTATGAGTGCGGATGGCACGCTCGGCAGCAGACTGAGCCATGGAAGCAACCTTGTCCTGACGGCGACTCTTGTATCCCTCTACGTCCACTACAACCGGATACCTAAAGCCAAGTTTGCGGCTCACCAGCAAAGAGAACATAACCTGAAGGGCATCAAGGGTGCGACCATGACGGCCAATGAGAACAGCAAGGTCGGGAGCCGTTACATCCAAAATCAGCTCACCCTCGTCGCCCTCATACTCATCGATAGGAGAGTTGGCGGCATCGAAGTGCGAAAGGATGGAACGCAGGATGGAAATCGCAACATCGGCAATGGTGTCGAGCTCCTCATCGGTCAGCTCTTCACCAGCCTTGTAGCGCTGTGCAATCTCGGGATAATCGCCCGCGACCTGCGGGGCAACCTCCTCAAGCATATCCTCGATGATCTCTTCAGACATAACGTACTCCAAAAGTTAGGTACCTAAATAAGATTGATATCCCACTACTTCTTCTTGTGCGGGCGCGGCTTCTTCTCTCGACGAGTGACCTCAACCTGCAGCGGAGCGTTCTTAAGACGCTCCTCCTCATCGGCCTTCGCCTTGTCGATGACCTTCTGCGTCACAAAAATCTGCTGGATAACCTGCCAAGCAGACGAGACGTCGTAGTACAGCAGAACACCAACGGGAAAGCTCCAGCCCATCCAAAGCATCATGACCGTCATGACAACGGCCATCATACGCATGCTCTGAGCCTGCTGGCCGGTCTGGTTGCGCGACATATAGAGCTGCGGAATCAGGGTCAGGACGGCGAACAGGATCAGGCAAACCAGCGCAGGCAGTGCAACCATAAAGCCATCGGCAAAGGAAGCGCTCGGCGTGGTGGTCAGGTCGGGCAGGATGTTGAAGAACGAGAACGTGCCGTCGTTAAAGTACTGCGGCAGGTTGCGCAGCAATGTAAACAGGGCGAACAGGATAGGCATCTGAATCAGCAGCGGCAGACAGCCAGCCATGGGGTTGAACTTGTTCTCGCTGTAGAACTTCTGCATCTCCTCGGCCTGACGCTGGGGATCGTCGGCATAGCGCTCCTGGATCTCGAGCATCTTGGGCTGCAGCACCTGCATGCGAGCCGTCGACTTGGTCGACTTGAGCATGAGCGGCGTCAGCAGCAGACGGATGATGACCACCAGGATGATGATGGACAGGCCCCAGTCGACCGCAAAGGTCTGGATGAGCTTGAGCAGCTCGAAAAGGATGTTAACGATCCAATCCCACATGTAAGTTTTCCTCCGATAGCGAGTGCCCGCTAGGGCACAGGGTCATAACCGCCGACGTGCAGGGGATTGCAGCGAGCGATGCGCCTCACGGCAAGCCAGCAGCCTCTCAAAACACCGTGCTTCTCAATCGCCTGGACGGCGTATTGCGAGCACGTTGGGTAATAAATGCAGGCGTCAGGCAATAAGGGCGAAATAACCTGTTGATATATGCGAATAGGAGCGATGGCAACACGTCGCAAAACGTGATTGCTCATCGCTCCTCCCCGGCAACGCCGGCGCGCTTCATAAGCGAACGCAACGCCTTGTCCATCTCCTGCGGCGAGGAAACCCTCGTCTTGGGAGTTGCAAACAAGATGATGTCATAACCCGCAACGGGAAATCCGCAGCTGCGGGCGGCCTCGCGCATCACACGCTTAGATCGGTTGCGCACGACGGCACAACCGAGTCGCTTAGCACCAACGAAGGCGACCCTTCCGGAGTCGCCTTCGCCAACCGATTCACATATGGTCATTCGAATCAGAGGGTGATTGAAACGACGCCCCTGACTGAACACATGCTCGAAATCTTGCCGAGACTTAATAGTCTTCATGCGAGATGTGTGTATCGCTGCTAGACAGTGAGACGCTTGCGGCCCTTGGCACGACGACGGGCGAGCACGGCACGACCACCCTTAGTGGCCATACGGGCACGGAAGCCATGGGTCTTGGCACGCTTACGCTTATTAGGCTGATACGTACGCTTCATCTTAAGTTCCTCCTGCTGCATTTCGAGTGTCCGCGGGGACGCGGACGCAGATATAGACACGTGAGCTTGAAGATTGTAGGGAAATCAATGTTCAAATGTCAAGAAATCAAAGGTAAAAGGTTGCGCAGTTCACACGGTTCCCCCATAAGCCAAGCTCGATTTAGCGGTGCATGGCAACTTTTCACGATATTTCATCGAGTTTTCAACAGGTCATGTTGGCAATGTTGAGAACTTTTCGCCCGTTTTCCAAAGTTTTCAACAGGTTTTGAAAAGTTGTCGAAAGATGAGAAACATTGCACGGTGAGCTACTATTTGTTCGAAACCTTTTGAAAGATTGCGAGCGGCATGTCTGACGACTTTTACACCATGGTCGATTCCGGAGACCCGGCACCCGACAACGAACACATCACCGGCGTGCGCGAAGAGCATGCGGAAGGAGAGCAGACGACCACGCAGGCGCCAAAAGCCATGTACGCCGCGCGCATCGCCGTCTATGACGACATGCTGTCGACACCGCGTGTAATCGTCATTGATCCGCAAGATGTCCGCACGTATTTGGAAGAGACGACCAACACCGTCTACCAGTGCATGAAAGAACAAGGTGGCCATATCTCGCTCATGGTCATCCGCGAGATTGTCGAAAACTTTATCCACGCGCACTTTGCCGAGCCCATCATCTCGATTCTGGACGGCGGAGACACCATCCGCTTTGCTGATCAAGGACCCGGCATCGACGACAAGGAACGCGCCTTCGACTTTGGCGTTACCAGCGCAAACAGCAAGATGAAGCGCTATATCCGTGGAACCGGAGCAGGGTTTCCCATGGTGCAGGAGTATTTGGAAAACGCCGGCGGTGCCGTATCCATCGAGGACAACATGGGCAACGGCACCGTGGTTACGGTAAGCCTGAACCCTAAACGAGTGCAGGAAATCGAGCGTGCCGGCGGACGCGGTGCTGCCGTGCGGCCCGAGACGGAGCAGCCCACATATCCCCTGCCGGGAGCTTTTGCGCAGCAGCCCATGGCAACGCAGCAGATGCAGCCCCCCGTGAGGCAGATGCAGCAGCCCGGAATGCTTCCCACACAAGAGCCCCAGGCGACATCGATGTCGATGCCGCCAAACATGCCAGAGGCCGTGCCGCTGGCGGATCAGGATGCAGCAGCAATGCAGCAGGCGACGGGCGCACCGGGTGGCCAGCAAATGGGCTATCAGCCGTACCAACAGGGATATCCATATCAGCAGATGCCGCCGCTGGGGTACGGCCAGCAGTTCCCGCAGCAGTACCAGCAGGGGTATCAGCAGCCGTACCAGCAGATGCCGCAGCAGCAGTACAACCCCTGGGCCCAGCAGATGCCTCCGCAGCCTTACCAACAGTGGCCTCAAAGTTTTCAACAGCAAATGCCGCCGATGCAGAGTTCTCAACAACCAGCAGCTCAAATGATGTATCCTAATGCAGCAAATCAGTATGCGCAGCCACAACCGGACGTGTTCGTAAGCGATCGCGGCAACGCCGCGCTGGGCTATCTAGCGCAAAATCAAGCGTGCGGTGCAACCGATCTGGCGAGGGCGTTTGGAAACTCGGCCCCCACTTGGTCACGCACGCTCAATGACTTGGCGCAGGCCGGCTTGGTCATCAAGCATGGCCAGAAATACCATCTGACCGAACTCGGCGCCGCTCGCGTGCGAGCTCAGAGCTAAAGAACGGGAGAGACAGTGGACGAGGAAGCAAGCATCATCCTGGGGGACGCCATCGCCTTTTGCCAGCGCGACGGCCAAGATGCACGCCTCATCAACATGCTGGGGCAATCGCGCGCCATAAGCCTGACCGAAGATACGCTCACGATCGAGGCCCCCTCGCGCTTTGCCATCGCGCAGCTCAAAAAGCATCAGCCGACTATTGAGGCTTATCTGGAAGAAATCGCCTTTGCACCGATTGCGCTCGACATCGTGGCGCCGCAAGGCGCCGCGACGGAATCCGCTGTCGCGACGGCGCCCGCCACGGCTCCCGCTGCTTCCCCGACGGTACCAGCCTCCGCAAGCGACGTGCCGACAATCGAGCACCAGCACAGCGATGTTTCCCGTGAAACCATGGCGCCGTTGCCGACCGCGGTAGCGACGTCAACGAACGCACCCGTCACGCACATGCCCATCGCTCACGACGCAGCGGCGGGCGCGGATTCGGGCATTGCAATCAAAAACACGCTCTCGGCCGACGATTTTCGCCGCATGATGAACCAGATGAAGGGCGGAGCGCCGACTAAATCCACGCAAGCTGCGACCCCCGCTTCACCCATGCCAGCACCGACCGTGCCGGCCGAGCAGAATACGGATGGAGCCCCGCTCGCCGCGAACTCAAAATTTACCTTTGAGAACTTTGTCTACGGCCCCGAGAACAGCCATGCCTATCGCTCGGCACTCAAGTTTGCCGCCCTCGCGGACGAGCGCGGCACATGCACATCACTGTTCATCTACGGCAAATCGGGTCTGGGCAAGACGCACCTGCTGCTTGCCATCAAAAACGAGCTCGCCGAGAAGTCGCCCGAGATCAAGGTCAAGTATGCCAACTCCCAGGCATATCTGGACGACCTGATGACCGAGTTCGACCGCCAAAAGAAGAGCAACGCCCCCATCATGCAGGCGTACCACGGTGTGGACGTGCTCATCATCGATGACATCCAAAACATCATCGGCAAGCGCGCGAGCGTGGACTACTTTTTCCAGCTCATGGACGAGTTCATCCGCAACAACAAGAAGGTCGTCATCGCGGCAGACCGCGCCCCCAAGGACCTGAGCATGGACGAGCGTCTGACCAGCCGCTTCAACGCCGGCATGCTCTGCCTAGTCGCAGAGCCCAGCTACGAGATGAAATACAAGATCTTGCAGCGCTATTACGAGAACACCATCGTCGCCGCTCCCGAGGCAGGCGACGACTCGCTGCTGGCGGCCTATGGGGGCGACGGCGGGCACCTGACCGATGAGCACTTTAAGCACATGGCAGAGGTGTCGGGCACCAACATCCGCGAACTCGAGAGCTTCTGCGAGCGCTGCGCCGGCGAGGCGGGCGACCGCGAACGCGAGGGCGGGGAGCTCACCTTTGACGATATCGACGCCATCGCCAGCCAGTACTTCGACACATCGGCCAAAAAGATCAACGTGCAAACGGTTCAGTCTGTCATCGAAGAGCAGTACGGCGTGACGCACGAGGAGCTCATCGGCCCGCGTCGCAACGCCAATATCGCCAAAGCACGCCATATCGCTATCTACCTGGCCATCGAGATGTGCGAGATGACGACCACGGCGGTGGGCGCCGAATTTGGCAACCGCAACCACTCGACCGTCAGTACGAGCTACAAAAAGGTCCAGAAGATGATCCAGGAAGACCGCACCGTCACCGAAGACCTCAAGTCGCTGCGCGATAAAATTACACTGCGCTCGTAGGGAAATAGAGACACCTGTTGAAAACTTGTCGAAACCACGGGCATAAGGTGTCTAAAACCCAACCCGCGGTGATGAAAAGTTTTGCGCAGGTTTTGAACGTGGAAAACCACCCCCGTTGCACACAGGTTGCTGTCGATTCTCTTTCTGGGTCTGACCTGCGTCTTTGGGAGTAATCAACAGTTTCGTCAGTGCTATTACTATTATTAAGATATTTATATCTATAGAAAGGTATTAAAAGATGAAGTTCACCGTCAGCCAGAGCTCGCTTACACAAGCCATCGGCGTCGTTATGAAGGGCGTCGCTTCGGCATCCACCCTTCCCATCCTGTCGGGCGTGCTCGTCAAGGCGCAAGACGGCATCTTGGAATTCCAGACCTCTAACTACACCATCTCGATCCGTCATCGCATCGCGGCGCATGTCGAAGAAGAGGGCGAGATGGTTATCCCCTGTAAGAT
This sequence comes from Collinsella sp. CLA-ER-H8, assembly GCF_040092335.1. Taxonomy (NCBI): domain Bacteria; kingdom Bacillati; phylum Actinomycetota; class Coriobacteriia; order Coriobacteriales; family Coriobacteriaceae; genus Collinsella; species Collinsella sp. CLA-ER-H8. The sequence goes on from NZ_JBBNLU010000015.1 coordinate 33,173, forward strand.
GCTCTCCAATATCACCAAGACCCTCCCCGATGCCCCGGTCACCTTTGAGCTGTCCGAGCGCCAGGTGCTGATTGGTTGCGAGAAGAGCTCGTTCCGCCTGAACACGCTCGATGCCAATGACTTCCCCGAGTTTCCGGCCTATGCCATCGAGAGCGCCGTGGAGCTGCCGACCGATATCTTGTCCGAGATGGTCGGGCGCGTATGGCGCGTCACCTCGACCGACAAGGCCCGCCCCATCCTGGGCGGCGTGCACATGAAGGTCGAGAACAACACCGTGCGCCTGGTGGCGACCGATTCCTTCCGCTTGGCCGTGTGCGATACGCAGGTTGAGACCTCGACCCTCGAGGGTTCCTTTGAGCTCAACGTTCCGGCTGACGCCTTTAACGACGCGCTGAACATCATGGCCAGCCAGGCGACCATCATGATCGGGGCTACCGACACCCAGGTCGTCTTCGAGGCCGGCAATACCACCTACGTGTCGCGCCGCATCGAGGGCGTGTACCCCAACTACAAGCAGCTCATCCCCGATTCGTGCGTGACGAGCGTCAAGATCGACGTCGCCGCCTTTAACGCCGCCCTCAAGCGCGTGGCCGTTATCGCGAGCGCCAACCCCGCCGTCAAGTTCGAGATCGATGTCGAGAACGGGCAGATGGGCCTGTCCTCCATTTCCAATGACCAGGACCTTGCACAGGAGACGATCGATGTCGAGGCCGAGGGCGAGTCGGGTACCATCGCCTTCAACTACCACTACATCTTCGGCTGCCTCAATGCCCTGTCCAAGGAGAAGGAGATCACGCTGGAGCTCAAGAGCTACTCGCAGGCGGGCATCTTCAAGTCCTACGACAAGATCAACTACCTGTACCTGGTCATGCCGGTCCGCATCTAGCAACCGCCCTATGACCATGTTCGCCCGCGATCTTTCCGTCGCGCACTACCGCAGCTTCGATAACTATCGTCTTGCCCTGGACGAGGGCGTGACGATACTTGCGGGACCCAACGCGGCGGGAAAGACCAATCTCATAGAGGCGCTGCAGCTGCTGACGAGCGGCGCCTCGTTTAGGCATCCGACCGCAGCCGAGCTCGTCCATGATGGCGTGGGCTCGTGCAAGATCGAGCTGAGGCTCGAGGGCGACGGCCGCGTACTTGATATGGGATTGAGCGCGGAGGACGGTAAACGCTCGTTTAGCCGCAACGGCAAGAGATGCTCTGCCGCCGGTGTGCGCGGGGTTCTGCCGAGCGTGCTGTTTTGCCCCGACCATCTGGACATGGTTAAGCGAGGCGCCAGCGTGCGCCGCGCCGCCCTCGATGACTTTGGCATGCAACTGAGCGCACGCTATGCCGATCTTGCGAGCACCTATGGGCGCTGCGTGACCCAGCGTAACGCCTTGCTCAAGGAGACCTGGTGCTGCCGCGAGATGCTCGGCGCGTGGAACGATTCGATTGCCCGCGCGGGCTCGGCCCTGCTCGTGCACCGGTTGGCCCTACTCGACCGGCTGGCGGGCCATGTGCGCACTGCCTACGGGCAAGTGGCGTCCGGTGAGGCTGCCAACGTGACCTATACGTCCACGCTGGGGGATTTGCCCCAGGTCGAGGATCGCGAAGAGCTGAAGGGCTGGGCGTACGAGCGCATGCTGGCCGCCCTTGATGAGCACGCCGACGAGGAAATTCGCCGCGGCGTGACGTTGGTGGGACCGCATCGCGATGAGATTGAGTTTACCGTGGCGGGTCGTTCCGCCCGTTCGTTTGCCAGCCAAGGTCAGCAGCGAACGTTTGTTCTGGCCTGGAAGGTGGCGGAGGTGGCCGTGGCTCGCGATGTCCTGGGCACCGCCCCATTGCTGCTTTTGGACGACGTGATGAGCGAACTCGACGGCGAACGCCGCGGTGCTTTCCTGCGGCTGATCGGCGATGATATCCAGACGGTCATAACCACGACCAACCTGGGGTACTTTACCGATGATCTGCTTGATCGAGCCAAGGTGGTGAGCATGGGTGAGACGTGCTAATTACGAGCGCGAGAGCGAAACGGTCGCCTTCAGTGGGTTTTTGAACGCAGAGCGCCAGCGCATCCTGGCGGCCGCGACACCTGAGCGCCGCGCGCAGATGGAGGCTGCAGAGGAATCTCGTGCGGTCTATCGCGCGTGGAACGCGGTGTGCTCGGGCACGCGCGAGGGGCGGCATGTGACGGGTCTGCGCTACCTGCCCGAGTCCAATGAGCTGCTGGTGTATCTCGACTCGCCCTCGTGGACGCAGGAAATGACGCTGTTGCGCGAGATCATCCGCGCGCGTATGGAGCGCGCCGGTGCGCATGTGGACGGCCTGGTGTTCAAAACCACCGCGCCCGGTCACACGCCACCCGCCGCCAAGGAGCGCCTGCGCCCGGCGACGACCGAGCGCCCGCCGGCCCCGCACGCCGACCTAAGTGAGGCCGAGCGCACCGAGATCGAGCGCCAAGTGGCACCCATCGAGGACCAAAAACTGCGCGAGGCCCTCGAGAACGCCATGAGAGCCAGTGCCGAGTGGGCCAAGGGCGTGCAAAGCAAAAAAGAGCCTTAAATCGCATCTGGTGGCCTTGTAGAGCCAAATACCCTCGTTCCCGAGGTTATTTTTTTACGATAAACTAGTAAGGCTGTACACATTTTCTTGACTGAAGGAGGACGTGTGGCAAACGAAAACGATTACGATGGCGGCGAGATTAAGATTCTCGAAGGTCTCGAGGCCGTTCGTAAGCGCCCGGGCATGTATATCGGCTCGACGAGCGCCAGCGGTCTGCATCACCTGGTGTGGGAGATCGTTGACAACTCCGTCGACGAGGCCATGGCCGGTTTCTGCACCGAGATCCAGGTGACGGTCCACGCCGACAACTCCATCACGGTCGTCGACAACGGGCGCGGCATCCCCGTCGACGAGCACCCTGTTAAAAAGATCCCGACGCTCGAGGTCGTCATGACGATCTTGCACGCCGGCGGTAAGTTCGATAACTCGGCCTATAAGGTCTCGGGCGGCCTGCACGGCGTGGGCATCTCCGTCGTCAACGCACTGTCCAAGCGCGTGGTCGTTCAGGTTCGTCGCGATGGCAACACCTACGAGATGGAGTTCTCGCGCGGCAAGACCGTCAAGAAGATGGAGGTCGTGGGCACCTCGGATTCGACGGGCACCACCGTCACCTTCTGGCCCGACGATGAGATCTTCGAGACCTGCATCTACGATTTCGATACGCTGCATAACCGTCTGCAGGAGACGGCGTTCCTCAATAAGAATCTCAAAATCGTGCTGACCGACGAGCGCGAAGCGACTCCCCACGTGGAGGAGTTTTGCTACGAGGGCGGCATCATCGACTTCGTCAAGTTCCTCAACGAGGGCAAGGACGTTCCCGAGGCCTTTAAGGAGCCCATCTACATCGAGGGCAAATCGGACCCGGACGCGCCTGTGGCCAAGATGGGCGAGGTCGAGGTTTCCCTGCAGTGGAATAGCGGCTATGGCGAGAACGTCATGTCGTTTGCCAACGACATCTACACCCCCGAAGGCGGCATGCACCTTGAGGGCTTCCGCACCGCGCTCACCCGCGTGATCAACGACTATGCGCGCAAGCAAAACCTGCTCAAGGAAAAAGACGCCAATCTGACCGGCGACGATGTGCGCGAGGGCCTTTCGGCCGTTATCTCGGTCAAGCTGCCCGATCCGCAGTTTGAGGGCCAGACCAAGGCCAAGCTCGGCAGCTCCTATATGCGCGCGCTCACGCTCAAGATTGTGACCGACGGCCTTGTCGATTACCTCGAGGAGCATCCCAAGCCCGCTCGCGAGATCGTCAAGAAGGCGCAACAGGCCTGCAAGGCGCGCAACGCCGCCCGCAAGGCGCGCGAGGCGACGCGTCGCAAGAGCCTGCTCGAGACGGCGTCCCTGCCCGGTAAGCTCGCCGACTGCTCGGTGCGCGATGCCGAGCTGACCGAGCTCTTCATCGTAGAGGGCGACTCGGCAGGCGGTTCGGCCAAGGACGGCCGTCGCCGAGACATCCAGGCGATTCTGCCCCTGCGCGGCAAGATTTTGAACGTCGAGCGCGTTGGTGACCATCGCGCGTTCTCGAGTGACACCATCCAGTCGCTGATTACCGCGATCGGCTGCGGCGTCACGACGAGTGCCGGCGACGGCGGCGATTTCGATATCACCAAGGCGCGCTACCACAAGATCATCATCATGACCGATGCAGACGTCGACGGCGCGCATATCCGCATCCTGCTGCTGACGTTCTTCTACAAGTACATGCGTCCGCTGATCGATGCCGGCTACGTCTATGTTGCCTGCCCGCCCATCTTTGGCATTAAGGTGCGCAACAAGATCCACTACGTGTATCCCAACGGCCGCCAGCCCGAAGACGAGATCCTGCGCGATACCATCCAGAGTCTGGGCCTGAACCCCGACGATAACGACGAGGACGGCAAGGCCAAGGACGGCAAGATCACCAAAAAGCGCAAGGGCTATACCGTCCAGCGCTACAAGGGCCTGGGCGAGATGGACCCCAAACAGCTTGCCTCGACGACGATGGACCCAAAGACCCGCATTCTGCAGCGTGTGTCGATCGAGGACGCCGTGGTGGCGGACCGCGCCGTGCGCGAGCTGATGGGTTCCGAGGTCGGCTATCGCCGCGAGTACATCGAGAAGCATGCACATGATGCACGATTCCTTGACGCTTAAGAGGAGGTAACGTGGCAGACGATATCAACAATAACGAGGGTATGGACGAGGCCGGCGATGCCGGTATGCCCGATGATCTGAAGCGCCTGCTTGCCCGTGCTGAGCAGGGCGAGGACGGCGATCCGGACGCCTATAACCCCGATGCCGATGATGATGAGGAAGAGGACGACGACGGTGAGCTCGAGGAGAGCTTTGGCGAAGTCGATCGCGGCGCCTCGGCCGGCGAGGACATCAACGGCGGCCAGCTCCAGATTTCGGAGTTCGGTCGCGAGATGAAGCAGTCGTTCATCGAGTATTCGATGTCGGTTATCACAGCGCGTGCCCTGCCGGACGTGCGCGACGGCTTAAAGCCGGTACACCGCCGCATCCTGTACGCGATGAACGAGAGCGGCATCTACCCCAACCGCCCACACAAGAAGTCGGCCTGGACGGTCGGCGAAGTTATCGGTAAGTACCACCCGCACGGTGACTCTGCGGTCTACGAGGCCATGGTCCGCCTGGCGCAGTGGTTCTCCATGCGCACGCCGCTCATCGACGGTCACGGCAACTTCGGCAACATCGATGGCGACGGCGCGGCGGCCATGCGTTACACCGAGAGCCGCCTGGCCAAGCCCGCCATGGAACTGCTGCGTGACTTGCAGAAGGATACCGTCGACTGGCAGCCCAACTACGACGAATCGCTCGCCGAGCCCGTGGCACTGCCTGCGCGCTTCCCCAACCTGCTGGTCAACGGCAGCCAGGGCATCGCCGTCGGCATGGCCACCAACATCGCCCCGCATAACCTCACCGAGGCGATCGAGGCCACCTGCTACCTGATCGACAACCCCGACGCCACCGTCGACGAGCTCATGCAGATCATGCCCGGTCCGGACTTCCCCACCGGCGCCATCATCATGGGCAGCGCCGGCATTAAGCAGAGCTATGAGACCGGCCGCGGTTCCATTACCGTGCGTGCCAAGGCACATGTGGAGTCCACCAAGACCGGCCGCAGCCGCCTGGTCATTACCGAGATTCCCTACATGGTCAACAAGGGCACCCTGCAGGAGAAGATCGCCCAACTCGTCAACGACAAGCGCATTGAGGGCATCTCGGATATGCGCGATGAGTCCAACCAGAAGGGCATCCGTCTGGTCATCGAGCTCAAGAAGGGCGTCATTCCGCAGGTCGTGCTCAACAACCTGTATAAGTACACCTCGCTGCAGACGACCTTTGGCGCCAACAACCTGGCACTCGTCAACGGCGTTCCCAAATGCCTGAGCCTGCGCGAGATGCTGCAGCACTACATCGACCACCAGGTCGACGTCGTCACCCGCCGCACCCGCTTCGACCTTAAGAAGGCCCAGGCCCGCGCGCATATCCTCGAGGGCTACCTGATGGCCCTTGACCATATCGACGAGGTCATCAGCATCATCCGCTCCTCGCAGACCGACTCCGAGGCCAGCAGCCGACTGATCGAACGCTTTGGCTTTACGCCCGAGCAGACCACGGCCATCCTCGAGATGAAGCTGCGCCGCCTGACCGGCCTGGAGCGCGACAAGATCCAAGAAGAGTTGGACGGCCTGCGCCGCGCCATCGCCTACTACGAGGACCTGCTGGCGCACGAGGAGAAGATTCTGGGCGTCATCAAGGAAGAGATGCGCGAGATCTCCAAGAAGTTTGGCGACAAGCGCCGTACCGAAATCAGCCAGGTTGAGAAGGACCTGGATGTCGAGGACCTCATCGCCGACGAGGATATGGTCGTGACCATCACCCACACCGGCTACGTTAAGCGTATCCCAGTGGCTGCCTACCGTGCCCAGAAGCGCGGTGGCAAGGGCGTGTCGGGCGTCAACCTCAAAGAGGACGACGTTATCGATGAGATGTTCATCGCGTCCACGCACGAGTACGTGCTGTTCTTCTCGAGCAAGGGCAAGGTCTATCGCCTGAAGGTGCACGAGCTGCCGGTGGGTACGCGCCAGGCGCGCGGTACCGCGATCGTCAACCTGCTGCCCTTCGAGGAAGGCGAGAAGATCGCGAGCGTCATCAGCTGCCGCGAGTTCCCGGCCGACGAGTACCTGATGTTTGCCACCAAGAGCGGCATGGTCAAAAAGACCGTGATGAGCGCATATGACCGCAGCCGTCGCGACGGCCTGATCGCTATCAACCTGCGTGACGACGACGCGCTGCTGAACGTGCGCCGCGTGCGCGACGGCGACAAGATTATCCTGGCCACCACCGCGGGCAAGGCGATCATGTTCTCCGAGGAGCAGGTGCGCGCCACCGGCCGCGATACCAGCGGCGTTCGCGGTATCGGTCTGAAGGACGGCGTGAGCGTTCTGGGTATGGAAGTCACTAACGGCAACGGCGATCTATTCGTCATCACCGAGCGCGGCTACGGCAAGCGCACGCCGGTCGCGGACTACCCGGAGCAGAATCGCGGCGGCCAGGGCGTCTACACCATTCAAATGACCGAACGTAAGGGTAACCTCGCGGCCATGAAGACGGTGGGCCCGCAGCACGAGCTGTTCATCGTGACGGAGGGCGCGACGGTCATTCGCGTCAAGACCGACGAGATCAGCCAGACCGGCCGCGCCACCCAGGGCGTCAAGATGATGACCGTCGACGACAACGACCGCATCTGCGCCGTAGCCCGCATGACAGCCGCCAAAGAGAAGCCCGAAGGCGAAGCCACGGAAAACGGCTCCGCCCCCGAAGAAACCCCTGTCGATCTAGGCGACGGCAACGACATGCCGGAAGATCTCCTCGACGAGTAAGAGGCCCTAACTGGTAGAAAATATCAGACCCCATATATCGGCGGTCGGCGCACTGCGCGCCGACCGCTTTTTTGAAAACCTTTGAACCCCGCGTCGGCCCCGGCTGCCCGGCGGCATGCGAAGTCGATCGCGAGTTCCGCACGAGCCGGAGAGCACTTAATGTGCTCTCCGTGCGAGCAGGACTGTCCGAGCAGGCGACTTCGCATGCCGCCGGGCAGCCGGGGCCGACACCCCTCAAAGATTTTCAAAAAAGTTGTTGACGCGCGCGTAACGACTCGTCTAATATATCCCTTGCGCGATGGACCTGTAGCTCAGTTGGTTAGAGCGTCCGGCTGATAACCGGGAGGTCACAAGTTCGAATCTTGTCAGGTCCACCACTTTCTTTCGCAATAAACACCCCAGCGAGAGCCGAGTCGCCGCTGGGGTGTTTATTACTGTCTCCGTGGGGGTTTAGCTCAGCTGGGAGAGCGCGGGCTTTGCAAGCCTGAGGTCAGGGGTTCGATCCCCCTAACCTCCACCATGATGGACCTGTAGCTCAGTTGGTTAGAGCGTCCGGCTGATAACCGGGAGGTCACAAGTTCGAATCTTGTCAGGTCCACCATCAAAACTGTGAAGAGCCCTGGGGCATTGCCTCGGGGCTTTTTTCTTGTCTGCGATAAATCTCATTTTGGTTTTGTGTGCTGTGCGAAAGTTTGGGTAGTATAGCTATTCAATGCGGCGGACTGCCGCGTGTTAACCGCTACGTACCGGAGGTGTTCCATGGTTCGTGTCGACATAGAGACCATCGTCATGGCCGCCGGTCCCGTGCCATCGCTTATCGTGCTTCGCGAGCGCTGCAGCAAATCGGACTCGCCTGCGCCACTGCGTTCCCTTTCCATTCAGACTGGTTCGTTTGAAGCTGCTGCCATTAGCCGCGGCATCGATAGCGGTCGCGCCGAGCGCCCGATTACCCATGACCTGTTGCTCGATACTGTTGGTGCCCTGGGTGCCAAGCTCGAACGCATCGAAATCGTTCGCGCCGAGCCGCCCGTGTTTTACGCGACGGTTGTCGTGTTGGCCGATGGCAACGAGCATGAGATCGATGCGCGTCCGAGCGACGCCATCGCCCTCGCCGTACGCAGTAATGCCCCCATGTTCGTTGAAGACGACATCATGAATCGCCTGGGCACCGTTTCTGCCCATGCCGAGGAAGTCGACGACGAGCAAGAGTTCGAGAAGTTCGACGAGTTCGTCCATACGCTCTCCCCCGATGACTTCTAAATGCTGGGCGCCCAGGCTGCGGAGCGTTCGCTGATGGCTGGCGGTATGTCGGCTGAGGCGGCTGCGATCGCCCGCGAGGCCCAGATGCGCTCGGAGGCTTCTGAGGCGGCTCGCATTGCCTATGTGACGCAGGCCCGCACGCTTCGCGAGCGCCGCGGCTCGTTTATCAAGATGGTTGTCGTCTCCGTCCTTGTCGCGGCAATCTGCTCGCGCCTTCGTGGTACAGTTGGTGCGCTTGGGTTTTCGATCTCTACGGGCCTTGTGATCTGGGGTGTGGTCGATGCGGTAATGCTGACCAGTCAGATCAAGGTGCTCGACAAGCGCGCAGCGGACATGATGCGCGCCCGCGACGCTGCCGCCAGGATCGCCGCCGAGGCACAAGAACTGTAACGACGCCAGACTCGATGGGAAGGTCTAAAGATGGCACAGGATATGCAGGACGCCGGTAACGTCTCCGCCGAGCTCGACGCCATGGTGTGCGATCTGATCGGCGCGTTCTTGGACGACCTTGCCGCCGGTGAAAACCCTGGCGTGGTCGTGGCAATTGAGGACGCCGCTTCCAACCGTTATCTGGCGGCGCTCGATGAGGATGGCGAAGAGGCGTGCCTCGAGGCGGCCACCAACTTTATCTCCGAGCACAAGATGGGTCTTAAGGACGAGGGCCTGGGCCGTATCGCTCGCTATGCCATCGGCTACACCGGCTGCGTCGAGATTGACGGCGGCTATCACGATGCTCTGCTCGTGAGCTTCTTCGAAACCACGCTCGAGAGTGGTTTTTCGGCATATGTGCTGTATGAGGGCATGGGCGCCGGCGATGGTTTTATGTGGAGCGACCCTGAACCTGCAGGTGAGGAAACCCCTCTCATCTAAAATCGCTAAAATAAACGAGTTTTCGGTAAAAGGCTCAATATTCCCGCTGAGCGTTGTATCGCTGGGCGGGCCGCATACGCGTGCCGGTTGTATATAGATAGAAGATAGGGGAACTACATGCGCGTAGACAATCTGAGGAACATCGCCATCATCGCTCACGTCGACCACGGCAAGACGACGATGGTCGACAAGCTCCTGCGTGCCACGGACGCCTTCCGTGCCAACCAGCAGGTCGAGGACCGCGTCCTGGATTCCAACGACCAGGAGCGCGAGCGCGGCATTACGATTCTCGCCAAGAACATCTCTATCGAGTACAAGGACGTCAAGATCAACGTCATCGACACCCCGGGCCACGCCGACTTTGGCGGCGAGGTCGAGCGCGTGCTGCGTATGGCCGACGGCGCCCTGCTGCTGGTCGACGCTTTTGAGGGCCCCATGCCCCAGACCCGCTTCGTGCTGCGTCACGCTATCGACACCGGTCTTAAGATCATGATCGTCATCAACAAGATCGACCGTCCGGGCGCCAACCCCGAGAAGGCCTACAACGACTGCCTGGACCTCATGGCCGACCTGGGTGCCACCGATGACCAGCTTGAGTTCGCCATGGAGCACGTGGTCTACGCCAGCGCCATGAACGGCTTTGCCCGCCTTGACCCCAACGACGGCAACATGGACATGTACCCGCTGCTCGATATGATCATCGACGACATGCCCGCGCCCGAGGTTGACGAGACCGCCCCGCTGGCCATGCAGTGCGTGACCATCGACCACTCCAACTTCGTTGGCCGTATCGGCATCGGTCGCGTGTACTCCGGTACCATTCACCAGGGCGACCAGATCCTGGTTGTGAAGAACGACGGCTCCAGCGCCACCGCTACCGTCAAGCAGCTCTTTACTTTCGACTACCTGGGCCGCACCGAGTGCCAGGAAGTCGGCGCCGGCGACATCGCCGCCGTCGTGGGTATCGACCGCACCGATATCGGCGATGTCTACACCGATCCCGAGAACCCTGTCGAGCTCGAGCCCATCGAGATCGACCCGCCGACCCTGTCCATCGTCTTTGAGGCTTCGACTTCCCCGCTCGTCGGTCGTGACGGTGACATCGTGGGCGCCCGTCAGCTCAAGGAGCGCCTGTTCAACGAGGCCGAGAACAACGTGACCATGAAGATCGAGGAGCTCGAGGACAAGAGCGGCGTCGAGGTCTCGGGCCGCGGCATTCTGCACCTGTCCGTCCTGATGGAGTCCATGCGCCGCGAGGGCTTTGAGTTCCAGGTCGGTCGTCCCCGCGTTCTGTTTAAGAAGGACGAGAACGGCAACAAGATGGAGCCTGTCGAGCAGGCCGTCGTCGAGTGCCCGGACGAGTACTCGGGCAAGGTCGTTGAGGTCTTCGGTACCTCCGGCGGCATCATGACGAGCATGGACACCTCGGGCATCGTGACGCACCTTGAGTTCAAGATCCCGACGCGCGGCATCATGGGTCTCAAGAACCGCATCATGAACGTCACCCACGGCGAGGGCGTGTTCTACCACACCTTCCTGGAGTACGGCCCCTATGCCGGCGAGATCGGCAACCGCCAGAACGGCGCAATGATCTCTATGACCACCGAGAAGGCCGTTGCCTATGCCCTGGGTACGCTGCAGGAGCGCGGTCAGCTGTTTGTTGAGCCAGGCACCGAGTGCTACGAGGGCATGATCGTGGGCGAGCGCAGCAAGGCTGGCGACATGGTCGTCAATATCGCCCGTACCAAGAACCTGGGCAACCAGCGCTCCTCGACCTCCGATATCTCCGTTCAGCTGGTGCCGCCCCGCACCTTCTCGCTGGAGGAGGCGCTGGAGTACATCGCCGACGACGAGCTGGTCGAGATCACTCCCAAGAACATCCGCCTGCGCAAGCGTCTGCTCAACGCCACCGACCGCAAGAAGGCTGCCGTTCGCGCCGGCCAGGTCAACAAATAAGCGCTGGGCTTTATAGCGACTAACAAGAAAGGGCGTCGACCATCGCGGTCGGCGCCCTTTTTGTGCAGTGGACAGGTTCGTTTGCACCACAGCTGGGGCGGTTATCCCTCCGAGCGGCTTTCCGGTCAAAGTTAAGTTGTTTAAACATATACATAATTCTACAGAATATAACTGCTTTAATGCAAACCCGTTAACAGGTAAATACCAACTGGTATTAAATTAAAAGACCTCTTTACCTGCGGTTTACATGACTGGTATCTATATTATATTTTATGCATTGTGGCATAGACGAACCGTCTTAGAAGTTGCTCCCCAATGGGTTCTTGCAATGCGCTAGGCAGGTTCATGTTGATGTTGGGGTTTGTGTTCGATCCGACGATTCGCCGTATTCCACACTGTGTTGTAGGAATTAGGGGACAACTATGGACGCACACCGCTCGCGGTCGCTGGGTATGGCGGCCCTGGTCTTCATTTTGATTAGCCTCACCGCCGCTGTTTTTCGCGGTGCAGCCCCAGTGCGCGCCGAGGACGTGACGACGCCGACGCCGATTGTGATCAACGGCGATACGGCGGACGTTACGGTTGGGCTGTATGCCGATAAGGGTCGTCAGCAGCCTCTCGGTAAAGAGGGCTCACCCTCGATTACGACAGCCGATACTATCTACGGTTTTATGGAAGCTCGTTTTCATGAGAATTGTGGGCCTACACCTGAAAGGCTTGAGACGATTTATACCTTTCCCGACTCGATTGTTGTGAACGAGAACGAGGGCGGTATCTTAAGGACGGATGATACCGAGAATGCACAAAGGATGGGAACTTGGTACATAAAGGATAACAAGGTCGTTTTTAATTACGATGCCAGCTATCTCAGCAGTCATCCCTCTTCGCTCTATGTGCGCGTCAATTTCGAGTTTGAGCTTAAAGACAAAGATGTAGATGACGGCGAAAAAGTCGAACTGAAATTTCCAGGCGTTGGCGAAACTGTGCCGATCGAGATTCAAGATGGCGCAGTTGATGGAAACAAATCAGGTGTCTTTTCCCAAGATAGCAGTACCGGAAATGCCAAGATAACTTGGACTATTAATCTGAGTGTTACGTCGCACGCAACGGATGTAAAACTGGTCGATACGCTCGGTGACTACCTGGACTTTGAGCAAAGCAGCTTCAAGCTCGATGGAAATCCTCTTGGTTCGTCCGTGAGCATCGAAGAGCGAACTGCAACGTTGCCGCTAGGTAACCTTTCTCAGGGCGACCATACCGTTACCTACGAAACGACAGTTAGCAAGAACTTGTCTCTTTCTAATGGCACGCCTACGCAAGGTAGGAATAGTGTGCAAACAACCTGGGGAAAAGCAAATCACCAACAATCTCTTACGATTAAAGGGGCGTCGGAACCGTTTCAATACGACATGATTCAAAAAGAGGCTGGCTCCGGAACATCGTCTGTCATCACTTGGAAGGTTGTGCTCAACAGGGGATCTCTCAAGGCCGATATGTCTGGCTACACCTTTACCGACAAGCTCGATGGCAAGCAGGATTATATTGGCAGCTATACGGTCTACAAGGGCGAGACCGCCGATGAAAAACAAAAGATCGATGAGGAAATGCTGAGCGAGTCAGGGGATTCATTTAGCTATACGTTTAATCCAAAAGAGGGCGATCGGTATGCGACCTACTGCATCGTCTATCAAACTAAGCTGAAAGATGAGAATTCCTACGAAAAAGTTAGTAACACGGCAAGTGTGAAAAAAGAAGACTCCGGTCTGCCCTCTGGTGAAAGCACCGCATACTACATCCGTCCTTGGACGGGTAAAACCATTAGCAAAACGCTGCTTAATCCGGATGAGGCATCTCGGACCGGAAAAGCAACTTGGCAATTACGCGTAGAGCTCCGTGATTACGTAAATGCGAAAAACCCAACATCCATTCTTATCAAAGATACCATGCTGGCGGCTTGGAAGCAGACTATGGGGCCGGATACCTCCGATGGCCCTTCACATGTAATTACCATTGGGGGTACCAAACTGGACCAAGGTACCGATTGGACGTTTGCGGGTGGTGAAAATCCGTCGCAGAACAGCAACCAACACAACTGCAATATCCAAATAACCATTACGGATAAAGTCAAAGAAGCGCTTGATAAGTCCCCCGAGGTGGTTATTACGTATAAAACGGTGACCGATGCACTTCCTGGTTGGTACTCCAACTTCGCCTCTGTCGACGGGTTTAGCGGCTATTCTGATTTTGTCTTTTACTATGTTGAGGGCGAAGCGGAGCCTTCGGTTGAGAAGAGTGTAAAAATAAATGAAGACGGCTCGCAAGCACGGTGGGATGAGACGTTTGACTGGAAATCAGTGGATGGCTCGAACGACAAAGGTGCGTGGATTGTCGACTGGACTGTCTATGCCAATCGAGCTAAGACGCCTGCCGGTGAGTATTATGGCGCTGGCAGGCTCAATGGCAAGGATGTCGTTGTCAAAGATGAGCTTCCTGAGGGAATGAGTTATATTCCCGGCTCGGCTAAATATTCTTTGTATTCAAATCCCTACGGGACGGCGGTGCCCGGCCGCGAATGGGAACATGAGAGAGGAAAAACCGAGGTTTCGGATGTCTTGCTGACGCCTGCTGTCGATCGCCAGATGGTTGCGTTTTCAATTCCAACGGAAAAGCTGGGCAATAATACAGGGTACGCAAAGCTGACGTATTCGACTGCTGTTAAAAGGTCGGTAGTCGATACGTCAAAGAATCTCGGCGAGCTCACGAACTCGGCGAGCGCAAGCTCAGATGGTAAAGAATTTAAGGCGGACTCTGATACCGTACAGATCAAGAACGACGTATTGTCAAAGACAGGTTCGTCGGTAAGTAATAGCAAGCGAATTCAATACACGATTTTCGTTAATGAATCGGCACTAGACTTAAAGGTCGGAACCGACTACCTCGATCTGTTCGATGTGATGGATTCTAAGTGTACGTTTATCCCCTCGTCGCTTAGCGTATCTGAGTGCGATAACGGCGATTGGCGTGTGCTGACAAAAGAAAAATACAGAGCGACTCTTGACTCGATTGGCGAGGGCGCTGGAAAGCAGCAGCGATTGACGTTGAGGCTTCCCGATGAGAAATACCTGAAAGTCGAATATGAAGTTCTGTCCGGTGAGTCTGGTACAGTTTCCCTTTCCAACGAGGCGCAGCTTGAAGGTGTTGCAGGCGGGTATGTGAAACACGAGCGTGAATATGACATAGATGCCGGCGCATCGGGAGGCGGAACGGGGCACGGCATTGTGGTCCACAAAGTGGATGAAAAGGACGTTGCCGCGCCGTTGGCTGACGCTACGTTCACACTCTATGCGATTGACATGGATAAGGCGCAGGGCAGTGCCGGCGTTGAGGGCGCAAAGACGTTTTTTTCTGACGGAACGACCGGCCCTGACGGAAGTGTGACTTTTGGAACGAGTTCGGAAACGAGTTCGGACGCCATGGCTTCCTGCAAGCTTTACTGCCTCGAGGAGACGACGGCGCCTCCTGGATATCGCGTCGCCCAACCAACATGGATTCTGCTCAAGGGCAATGCGCCCGAAGAGCAATACGAGCAAGCCATGAACAAGGCGAAATCTTTGCTTGATGCCGATACGGAGATAACGTCAGATGCAGAGATTTGGGTGTATGACGCGCCCCTTGAAGGCAAAGCGACGATAAAAGCAAATAAAGTGCTTAAAGGCGGAACCTTCAGGGAAGGTCAGTTCTCGTTCGCGCTTAAGGACGCCGAGGGCAAAGTGCTCCAGACGGTGACCAATAATGACAAGGGAAATGTCTCCTTTGACGTCAAGTACAACAAGGCGGGAATCTATACCTACACCATCTCCGAGGTCGAGCCCGAGGGTGCCATCGACCATGTTAAAGATCACATCACCTATGACACGACCCCGCGCAAAGTCACGGTTGAGGTAACTAATGGCACGGACCAACTCAACGCCGTAGTTGCCTATGGCGATGGCTCTCAGGATCCGCCGACCTTTACCAACAAGTATTCGACTACGCTACCTGAGGCGGGCGGGGCTGGTTTGACTATGACGTATTTAGCTGGTGCTTCGATGCTGTGTTTTGCCGCGACGTGGATGCATGCTCGCCGCCATCGTGATCTTGATCGGAGTGGTCGTCGTGAGTAAAGTGCTCCGTCATATGTTGGCCGTCGTGGTGATGTCCATGGCCGTCGTCTTCGCTTTTGCGATCGCCCCTGGAACGGCCCGTGCTGCCGACACCGGAGCCATTACGGTGGACGGTACAGTCGCGACACGTTACGACGCGTACCAGCTCTTTTCGGCGACCGTTGTCGACGATGCCGATGCTGACCAAAAGGTCGCAACTGATGTAGCGTGGGCGAATGACACGGTTCGCCAAGCTGCCCTTCCCGTGCTTCATGATGCAGGGCTTGATAACTCGGCATCGACGGCGCAAGAGGCTGTCGAATGGATGAATGCCGACGGGCACATGACGACCACGCTAGCGGCAAAGCTTGCCCGTGCGATTTACAATGCCGGTGCGCCTTCCGTGGCCCTTAACGCGGGCACGACGGCCGAGCTGCCCTGCGGCTACTGGCTCATCGTCGCCGACGATGACGCCATTTCCCAGGGCGAGGCCGGCACCGCGCCGATCATGGCCCTGGTGGGCGGCAGCGCCGTCAGCGTCAAGCCCAAGGCCGCGACCCCCAAGGTGTCCAAGCACGTGCTGGAGGACAGCGCCGCCGCCTGGCAGAAGGCCGCCGACGCCACGGTCGCCGACGACCTGTACTGGCGCCTCTCTGCCACGGTCCCGGCGGGCCTCACGGCCTACGACACCTATACGGTGCGGTTCGTCGACACCATGAGCGCGGGGCTCGACCCCTCCAAGGTCGCCGCGAGCATGCGCGTGTACGTGGCGGCGGGCGCGGACGGCGGCTTCGACGCGGTCCAGACCGACAAGGACGGCCGCGTCGGCACCGAGCCCGCGAAGGGCTGGACCGACATCACGGCCCAGTGCGCCACCAAGGTGGCGGCGGACGGCAAGACCTTCACCGTGCGCACCGGCGACCTCATCACCGCGCTCGGCGGGGTCGACGCCTTCACCGCGGGCGCCCGCGTGGTTGCTGTCTACGATGCGCCGTTGGGGGCCAGCTGCAATAGGGGCGCTACCAAGGGCAACCCCAACGAGGTCTGCCTGCGCTACCCGCGCTCTCCTCTCGCCGACCAGTCCGGCGACGCTGGCTTCACCCGCACGCCGAGCGATGACGCGTGCGCCTACACCTGGGGACTCAGTCTGATCAAGCGCTCAAGCTCGGACGATAAACCGCTCGCGGGCGCCAAGCTGCGCATCATCGATGACCGCGGGCGCATCCTAACGACCGACGGCTCGTGGTCGACGGATGCCGCCGCGTGCGTCACCACGGGCGCGGACGGCCATGTGGAATTGAGCGGTGTGGACGCGGGTGTCTACACCGTCGAAGAGGTCGCGGCTCCCAAGGGATACACCGCCTTTGAGGGCAAGCGAACGGTAACGGTTACGTCCGAGGGATTGGACGTTAAACAGGTTGCAGCCGCGAAGCCCAAGGTGACCGTGTCGGCCGAAAGCCCTCTGCGGGTTGATACCGCTGATGCCGGGACGGGTTCGATTGAACTGTCGGTGCTCAACACTCCAAGCAAAGAAGCAAGTCGAGGCTTTATGCCCTCGACGGGAGATAGAACGTTGGTGCTGGTGGCGGCTTTGGCTGCCATCGGAGTGGCGGCTATTGTTGTCGCGCTCGTCATCAAGCGGGGAGGCGGTCGTCGTGAAAAATAATTGCCCCCCTGCTTAATGGCGTGCTGCCTCCGTAGCGAGTGACGCACAGGCCTACCGACCTGATGATCATTGGTTTTGAAAAAGTTACTAGAGAACCCTCCAAGAAAAGCGGGGCACCCGGTCGACATGACCGATTGCCCCGCTTCGTTTGTTGGTGCAAAGTAACCTGGCACCTTTGTGGTGGTTGGTGGCTAAGCGGTGGGGAGTCCTGGCATGTTAGCCGGCTGCTGCGGCTTGAGGTGGGCGTTGCGCCAGATGATCTGGATAACGTAGCCGAGCATAAAGACAAAGGCTACGCCGCTGATGAAGTCACCTACGAGGGGAAGCCCCGTGAGGGCGCCTGCGATTACGCCGCCCACGGCTGCCATGGCGTAGCGGTTTTGGTTGTGTCCGACCATGCGGGAGATCGCGCACCCCGCAAAGGCACTCGACACCAACGCGATGCCGATAACGCCGCACAAGAGGGCTCCGGCAAGCGACAGACCAGCGATAGAGATAATTAGCAGTAGGACGGCGGGGACGATAGCAATCGTGCCCAGAAGACCGCTCACCCACAGGGGTATGGGGCGCTGGTGGAGCATGCCGGCGGCGCTGGCGGTCGCGCGCGGAAAGACGAGCTCGAGCAGCAGAGCGACAAAGCAGGTCGAGAGTGCCGCGGCGACGATACCGCCGATGACATCGTTAACGGTGGAAGTATCCTCGTTCTCGGTGCGGTCGATCTTGAGCGCGCCTACCTCGGCTCCTGCGGCACGCTCGGGGTCCTCGGAGACGTGCGCGTTCACGGTGCCGGTGATGTGGGCGTTCTTGCCCAGGATGAGCTTGTCGGCCCAAACCTCGACATCGCCCTCGACGGTGCCATCGATGGTCACCGTGTCGCCCGCAAGCGCTGCCGACTTGGTAGAGCCGCGCAGGGCAACCGTCTCGCCTATCGCGTAAAAACAGTTGGCGGTGCTGTCGGAATTGAGCACAACGTGCTGACCGACGACCGTGACGCTGCCATCAACCGTGGTCTTGGCGATATCGATAGTGCGTGCCGCCAAGCGGACGGCGCCGCCCACCGTGCAGTCGCGGATGGAGAGGCTCTCGCCTGCTGCAATTATGTCGCGGCCGATGGACGCATCGTCCAAGTTGAGGGCCTGACCTGCCCAGTACAGGTCACCTTCGACGCCGGACGAATTGGCGTCATTGTCGGTCGCAAGTACGTTGCCTGCGGTGTCCGTGCCGGCGAACGACGCCGTGGGAAGCGCGGTGACCGCTAGAGCGATGAGCGCGAATAAGATCGTGATGCGGCCCCACGCTTTACGGCGCTGGGTCGACGGGAATTGATTACAGGGCATAGTGAATCCTTCGTCAGATGCTCGACATGCACCTAACAGGGTACCCAACGCATGGGCGCTCTAAAAGAACCTCTCGGTTGCATTTCGAAGGATGAGCCCGCGCCACCTACTTTTTGCGGTGCAAAAAGCGTGCGATGTCATCCTCGGTGGGGCTTTTGATATCAAAGCGCAGCGACAGCCAGCGTAGTCCCATGGTCACCACGACGCAAACGACCAGTGCGACGACATTGCTGACCAAGCCGCTCATGACAAGGCAAACATAGCTTGCCGATCCGGCGATGGCCGCGATGGCATAGAAGTTGGTGCGTTGGAAGATACCCGGCACCACACCCATAAAACCATCTCGCAGCATGCCGCCGCCCACCGCGGTAAAAAAGCCCATCATGATGCACACCGCCGGCGCAAAGCCGTAGACCAGCGCCTTGTCTGCGCCGGTTGCCGCATAAATACCCACCGAGATGATATCGAGCAGGGGAATGAGCTTTTCGGGCTTGTCGACGATTGCCGGGAAGATGTAGATGATGGCCGCGGTGGCGATGGAGAGCGGGAGCGCCATCGGTTGGTTGAGGATGTAGACGTTGCCCACCTGCAGCGTCATATCGCGCAAAAGACCGCCGCCCAGTCCACAGACCACGGCGAGCGCGACGGCGCCCACCAGGTCGAGTTTGTGCTCGCGTGCGACCAACACGCCCGAGATCGATGCCGCGACGACGGCGAACATCTCGAGCCAAAACGGGATGGCAACCATGGCATCCGAGGCGTGTGCGGTAACGATCATAGCGGCGGCAACGGGCAAGATGGGGTCCTTTGAGTTACGGGTTTAGACAATGCCCGTACATAGTACATGTTCGGCGCCGATTGCGACCCTATTGCTCGGCAAACGGTCGGGACTGGGTACGGTCATAGGTTCCATGTTTGGGGATCCGGGTTGATGCTGAACGCGATGGGGGCGTGTGGAGTGGGTATGATGAATTGGACACCTAGTTAAGAGCGAAAGGTGTTCAAGATGACCCAAAGAAGAAAGCGATACGACAGGCAGTTCAAGGTCTCGGCGGCAAAGGTGGTCCTGTCCGGGGAAATG
>NZ_JBBNLU010000016.1:0-51566 GCF_040092335.1 Collinsella sp. CLA-ER-H8
GTCGAAGCGTAAGCCCCGGCGTTGGTGGAAATGGTGAAAATGCGTTGGCGTGATTGGGGAAATTGCGTTGGCGGAATCGGCTAAAGTGCGATGGCGAAATTGGTTGTTTTTACAGTAGCGCTAACAAACGCCCGCTCGTTCGCCGCGTGGGTCGGCCTGACGCCCTCCGAGCACTCCAGCGGGGAGAGCGACCGCAGGGGCGCGATCACCAAGGCCGGCAACAAGCACCTGAGAAAGGCGCTGGTCGAGGCCGCGTGGCACTACCTGACGTGCTCGGGGCGGCCGAAGGACCTCGCCAAGGGCCAGGCCCCGGACCGGGGCGCCCGCAGGCATGCCGCCAAGGGCGTGCGGAGGCTGGTCGAGAGGCGGGAGGCGCTGCTCGCGCGCGGGGTCCACGGCAACAAGGCGAACGTGGCCACGGCGCGCGAGCTCGCCTGCTGGGTATGGGCGGTCGGCCTCATGGCCGAGGAGGCGTAAGGGGGGGCGGTCCCCCGCACATAAGCCAGTCACCCCGGAAGCGGTTCGATCCGAAGCCGTTGAGGCGAACCTCAGGTCCCTTTTCTGCGAGCGCCCAGGGCGCCACACGCGTGCACAGACTGTCGGTTCGACGTAGAAGCCTCAGCCGTAGCAACGGATTGCCCAGCGAGAGATCGCCGCGGGCGGATATTAAACTGCAAAGACGAGCGTCGGTAAGACACGCCGAGGTCGCCGCGGACGGACTGATATAGGGAGAGGGCCTGACCCCATATCGTTGGGGCCAGGCCCGATTTTGCCTCTTGACAATGTCCTGCTCATATTAAAAGGAACGTCCCCAAGTGCCGGCCCGGCAACGCCGATGTTTTGGCGCGGACAGCGAAAGCCCGCCAGAGCGAGCAAGGTGCCTTGAAACGAGGCGGCATTGACCTTCTGGTCATGCCGCCGAAGTTGAAAGGCAGATTGCCGCTCTGGCGGGCTTGCAGCGTCGAGCCGTTGCGCGGTTTGGAAAACCGCGCAACTAGAGCTACATGACCATAACGTAGCGTGATCCCACGTAGTACTGCTTACCCATCAGGACCGGCTCGCCATTGGGGCCCGTGAAGCCGGCACGCAGGTTGAGCAGCGGATCGTGCGGAGCAATGCCCAGCTCGGCCGCCTGCTCGGTATTGGCGCGAACGGCCTCGACCGTGCGGTAGCCAACCGAGACAATCGGCGTTCCGCCAACACGCTCGACCTCGGCAAAAATCGACTTGTCCTCAAGATCGGCCGTCAACAGCTCACGGTAGGCGTCAAACGGCACAAAGATGTTCTCCTCAAAGATGGGCTCGCCGTCGGCTGTACGCACGCGCTTGATGTGCAGCAGCAGCGCGTCCTTCTGCAGGCCAAAGAACTCCATCTCGTTTTGACGTGCCGGCACAATCTGGCGATCGACCACATGCGCGCCCGCCTTCATGCCATTATCGGCACACAGCGCGGTAAACGTCTGCAGCGTCGAAGCGTGGAACTGGCGGTTGATGTGCGGCGTGGAGACAAAGGTGCCACGGCCCTGCTGCTTAACCAGGTAGCCATCGGAGCACAACTCCTCGACGGCGCGGCGCACCGTAATGCGGCTCACGTCGTACTGCTCGGCTAGCTCAAGCTCGGACGGAATACGCTCCTTGGGTGCATAAACACCTTTCTCGATCGCATCCTTGATTTCGTCGTAAATCTGCTGGTAAAGCGGTGCATTTTTGGGCGCAGGCATATCTAATCACTCTTATCGAAATATCGAAATAACTAATACGTATATAACGTCTAGTTTCATATTACCTCATAATGATAAAACGATACACCCTCCCTACCAAAAAGCGACAGCTTCATTTTGGTAGGTTTTATCTGGGCAAACGAGAGCCTCTCGAAAGCAACGGGGCTTTCGGGGGGCTCGTTCGGATGGGTTGCGCAGGACCGGCAAAATGCCAATACCCTACTTGCCGTCGTCCTGCTGCAGGCTGTCCTGTTCGCTGAGGCGCGCCTGCCTGCTGGCCATGCGTGCGGGCTTGTCGGGATCGGGAACGGCCGTGGGCATGGGCTCGTCGACATGACCACCCCACCAGCCGCCCACAAAGTTGAGCGTGTGGAACACGTTGATCACGGCGCCGGGATCAACGTCGCACACCAGCTTGATAATGTCCTGACTCTCGTAGGTCGAGACAACGGTGTTCAGCAGGTACATCTTTTCGCGGCTATATCCGCCGACGACCTCGGCGCAGCTAATGCCGTGCTGAAAATGGTCAACATAGGCGGTCATGACCTCGTCTGCCTTGCGCGTCGTGATCTGCAGCGTCACGCGATCGTAGCGACGATAGAAACTGTCGATGGTCTTGGTCGAAATAAACTGGAACACAATGGAATACGCCGCCTTGTCCCAGCCAAACATAAAGCCAAAGATCGCCAGGATAAAGCAGTTGAAACCAAAGATGACGCCCCAGATGGTCTTGCCCGTGTGGTTGGAAACCCACAGCGCGATAAAGTCGGTGCCGCCGGTGGATGCGCCGGATTTAAGCGCGATGGCAGCGCCCAGACCCGAGACCACGCCGCCAAAAATGATGAGCATGATCTTGTCGCCCAAAAATGGAGCGAAGTGAAAGACGTTGAGGAACAGCGACGAGAGCACGACCTGCATCATCGAGAAGATGACGAAGCGCTTGCTGATGCCGCTCCAGCATAGGAGCGCCACGGGGATGTTGAGCGCGAGCATACCGAGCGAGATGTCGATGTGAACGCCGCCCAGCGAGGTAACGCGATCGAGCAGGACCGCAACGCCGGTGAGGCCGCTCGGAAGCAAGTCGGCGGGCTGAATGAACGCCTGGATCAGGAATGTCTGGAGAACGGCGGAAATCGTGACCGCCACGGCAGTAATAGCGCGGCGGACGATGGTGAGGCGGCCGAGTACGAGCACTCGGTCCGTGAGCTGATCGATGGCGTTCGCCACGTAGGCTCCTTTCGAAGGCAGATGTGGTTGTGGGGCATGCCCGCGATTGTAGCATGGAGCGTGCGGGGGCGCTTCAATTCAACCTCCCTCGACAACCAAAACGGGACCAGCAACCCCCACGACCAAAGGGCAAAATTCCAAGTGAGTAGACTTTTTACGATCTGCCGAGCACACCCAAAACCGCCACCCCTGTGACCTGCGGTTTTACAAAGGAAGATATGCATTGTGCTCGGCCTGCGGCAAAAAGTCTACTCACTTAGTCCGAATCGAAGCCAAACGGATCAAAATCGAAACCAAATTGAGCCAGTCCACCGCAAAAAACGTTTGAACCCGTGCTTCTCGCGGCGGATTGACACTACAAAGCGGCCAAAATGTCGGTCAGATTATCAATAACGGCATCGGCTCGCGATTGATCGAGGTTGACGCCCTCGTGCGGACGCAGTGCCAGGACGCGGGCGCCGGAACGTTTGCCAGCCTCGATCCCCAAAGGCGAATCCTCGATAACCAGGCACTCGGCAGGCTCCACCCCCAGCGCCTCCATGGCACGCAGGTAGATCTCGGGGTCGGGCTTAAACGCACTGCACTCGTGACCGCTGATGGTGTAGTCCAGCACATCGGCGATACCGGCAATCTCTACCAGCTCGTCAATGAGCTCACGATAAGACGAGCTCGCGATGGCACACTTCACGCCGCGCTCGTGCAGTGCGCGCATCACCGGCTCCGTCTGCTCGTTGAGCAGCTCGGCATACGGAACGGGGTGGTCCGGGCTGTAGACCTGCTTGTACTCCACGCGAAGGCGCTCGCGCAGCTCAACATCGTCGGGCACCAGCGCCTCCCAAATGGCCGGCTCGTTAGACCCCGAAAGATCGGGGATCTCGTCAAAGTGGAACCCCTTCTCCTCCATAAACGCCACGCGACGACGGTTGTAGAACCACTCGGTATCGACCAGCACGCCGTCCATGTCAAACAGCACTGCTTTGATCATACGCATCTCCTCCCACCTGCCAAAAAGGGACAGGTTTATTTTGGTAGGTTTTATCCTGGGTTTTGCGACGCGACAGGCGTGCCCTCCCAAGAGCAAAAAAGGGGACGGGGCGCAAACCCCATCCCCTCTCAATCAACCCGTAAGGTCTACTTACTTGTGATTAGTAGGAAAGCTTCCACATGTAGCGACGCATGGTCAGCGGGTGCTGACGGGCCTCGGCGATCTGGTTGCCGTACTCACGCATAACGGCGAGGTGCAGCAGCGGGTTGAAGTAGGTGATGACGCTCGCGGGCACGGCGTCAGCCAGGCCGTAGTCCTTGGAGTCGATCAGAGCGACCTTGGCGCCCATACGCTCAAGGAAGGTGAGGGCGCGGGCGTCCATCGGACGGGTGGCGCCATCGGACATGAAGAAGACGTAGGGCTTACCCTCGGTGGAAACCTCGAACGGGCCGTGGAAGTACTCGCCGGTGTTGTAGGCGGCGGCGTCGATCCACTGCATCTCGGTGAACAGGAAGGCGGCGTGAGAATAAGCCATCTTCTCGGAGGCACCGGAAGCCATGAAGTAGATCATCTTGTCGTCCTTGAAGTCCTCGGCGAACTTCTTGGCGAGCTTCTTGCAGTGCTGAGCGGCGTTCTCGCAGAGATCGAAGATGTTGGTGAGGCCGGTGATCATGTCCTCGTAGTGGTCATAGCCCTCGGTCTGCTGAAGGATCTCGAGAGCAAGAGCGATAGCATAGCCGGGCTTCTCGCACTTGGCAGCGTAGTTGGCGTGGAAGCCGTGAACGATGACGTGGTCGGCGTCGACGGTCAGAGCGGAGCCAGCCTTGTTGGTGAGGGAGACGACCGGGCAGTTGTGCTTCTTGGCGGTCTTGTTGGCCTCGACGGTCTCGGGCGTGGAGCCACCGAGGGAGCAGGTGATCACGAAGGTGTGCTCGTTGACCCAGGAGGGCGTGTCGTAGTTGAACTCGTTAGCAGTGAAGATCTGAACGTTCAGCTTGTCCGTGTTGTTGGCCAGGAAGTACTTGGCGGGGTAAAGGTCGGACATGGAAGCGCCGCAGCCGACGAAGGCGACGCTGTGGATCTCGTGGTTGGACAGGACGTCAGCGACGATCTGCTTAGGGAGGTTAAGGTCGATCTCGTACATCTGACACATTCCTTTCGATTTTTGCGGCGCCACATTGCCGGGCGCTCGCAGGGTTACCGTGGTTTGGACCGAGTCGCCGGCCCGTTGAGGATGTGTCAAAGGAACTGCCCCTTTGACACATTTAGGGATGGAAGCCTGCCTGGGGTATGGGATGCCAGGCAGGCCTCCGGGGGAAAGCGGTTAGGCGCTTAGTCGCGACTAGGCCAGGATGCCGGCCGCGGAGAGGGCGATGCCGCCCACAATGGCGATCACGAGAAGCCAACCGGTGTTGACGTTCTTCTTGATGAGCCAGTACATAAGGCCGGTGAGGCCGAGGGAGATCATCTGGGGCATCATGCCGTCCAGGATGTCCTGGATAACGACGGTACCCTCAGCGAACTGCAGCGGGGTAGTGGCGCCGATCAGCGTGGCGATCATGCCGCCCACGGACATAAGACCCACGATGCCGCAGACATACATGAGCTTCTCCATGAGGTCGCCGCCCTGAAGCTTGCTCAGGTACTCGTGGCCGCCCTGATAGCCCATCTTGGCTGCGAACCAAGTGATCAGCACAGAGGGGACGATGGAGATGAGCATGGCCAGGATCGGGCCCATGATGGAGCCCTGCTGAGCCAGCTGAACGCCCAGGCCAAAGGCGATAACGCGGATGGTGCCCTGGAAGAAGGAGTCACCGATGCCGGAAAGCGGACCCATGAGGGAGGTCTTGACCGCGTTAATCGAATCGGGATCGAAGTTCTCGGGATCCTTGGCGTACTCCTCCTCCATGGAGGCGGCGAGGCCCAGGATGAAAGCGCTCGTCTGCGGGGTGCAGTTGTAGAACGCCATGTGACGGTGGTAAGCCTCTTTCTTAGCAGCGAGCTGCTTGGGGTCGGACTCATCCGGATAGAGGCGATCAAGCGTGGGAACCATGCCGTAGAGGAAGCCCATGTTCATCTGACGCTCGTAGTTCCAAGAGGCCTGGATGGCCCAGGAGCGCCAGAAGAACTGGCTGACCTTCTTGTTCAGGGACACGTCCTTGGTTGCGGTTGCCATAGTGTGTTCCTCCTTAGTCTTCGTCGTCTTCGAGCGGATCGTAGTCGGAATCGACACCGGCGGCTGCATGGGAACCGTTGAACTTGAAGCCCATGAAGACGACAGCCAGGCACACACCGATCAGAGCGACCGCGATGACGGACAGGTTGAGGTAAGCGGCGAGCAGGAAACCGATGAACAGGAACGGAGTCATACCCTTCTTGATCATCATGGTGAGCAGCAGGGCCAAGCCGTAAGCGGTCATGATCTTGGTCGAAACGTTAAGACCAGTGGACAGCCACTCGGGAACCATGTTGACGATGGCCTGAACCAGGTCGGTGCCAACAAAGACGGCGAGGAAGATCGGCAGGAAGTACATGACGGCGTACAGACCGGAGCCGGCGCAGATGTGCATACGGTAGGCGGTCTTGAACTTTCCGTTATCGATCGCGCTATCTGCCACATGAGTGAGGGCGGCGATGATGGAACGGAACACGATGCCGAGGAGCTGACCCAGGACGGCGACCGGGATGGCGATCGTCATGGCGGTCTCGGCGGAAGCATCGGTCAGGCACGCAAAGGCAGCGGCCACGATGCCGCCCAGGACCATATCGGGCGGAACGGCGGCGCCGACCTGCACCAGGCCCATGGACACGAGCTCGACGGCGGCACCGACGGCAAGGCCGGTGGGCACATCGCCCAGCAGCAGACCGACGAGCGTAGCGCCAACGAGGGGCTGCTCGAAGTTAAGACGACCGAGCAGGCGGGAGTCCCACATGCAGAACACGCCGACGAGGCCGACGAGCACCGCACTGATGAACGTATTCATACCCTTCTCCTTTCAGTCAGGCAAAAGCCTGGTTGATTACAGCTTGGCGTCGATGTCGACGCTCTGATACGTAGGGGTCTGCTGGACGTAGAGCTTAATGCCCATGTCGAGCAGCTGGTTGACGTCGGCCTTCTGGTTGGCGTCGAGGAAGACGGAGCTGTCCTTGCCGCCGACCTGATCGGCACCGTCGTGGTTGGCGGTGGCGCCCAGGTTGATGGCGTCGAGCTTGTAGCCCTGGCAGAACTGCAGCATCTCGGCCGTGTTGCCAAAGACGAACATGACGCGCTCGCCGAGGGTGTTGAGCTTGTCCATCTTGGCGAGGGCACGCTCGACGGTGAAGACGTTCAGGCGCACGCCCTGAGGCTTGGCCAGCTTAAGAGCGCCCTTCTTGATGTCATCGTTGGCGGCAGCGTTGTCGACGACGATGATGCGCTCGGCCTGAACCTTGGTGGTCCAGGTAAAGACGACCTGGCCGTGCAGCAGACGGTAGTCAAGACGTGCGAGGACGATCTTGGCGGGACCGGAGCTGTGACGGGGCGCCTTTGCCTTCTTAGCGGGAGCCGCGGGAGCCTCGACCGGCGCGTTGGGGTTGGTCAGACCGGTGCGGGCCTCGTTGATGAGGGCCACGAGCTCGGCGCCCTTGACGGGAACGGGGCTCATAGCGAGCGTGAGCGCCAGCGGAATGTTGAAACCACTGACAACCGTGAACTTCGTGCCGTTCTTGGAAAGCTCGACCATGTTGTTGTTGACCGAGCTGCCGAGCATATCGGTCAGCACATAGACGGTGTCGTCCGCGTTGAACGTGGCGATCATGGCGTCCACCTTATCGGTGATAGGCTCCTTGTCGTCACGAGCAAGCGACACGACGTGGACGTTCGACACGTCGCCGAGAACCATCTCGAGCGTGTCTTTGGCGCCTGCGGCCAGGCCGCCATGAGATGCGAGAATGATCTGATTCATCTTGCCTCCTCCTTTTCGTTATGGTCATTATAACGTCTTATACGTTGCTTATATTGCTAATTAGTATAAAGACCGTTTGCGGGTGAAAATCGACCGTTCGCGGGTTTAACGCACTTGAAACGTGGGAGCTGGGCAGGCCGGCGACGGCGGGATAACCCCAGGTCGGACGCCGTGCGCAACCCCCTATCGCACGAAGTACCAGGGGCTTTCTTGCACGGTGGGCTCCAAGGCAATGCCCGTGCGTTCCTTAAACAGATCCATGTCCTGCGATTTCTCTGTCCACCACGCGTTGGGCTTAAAGGTCATGCTCTCAACGACATGACCGACAAACACACTGTTGCGCAGCTTGGAGAAGTCGGTGTTCATAATCAGGATGGACGCGAGCACCAGCACAATGCCCAGGACCTTGATCGCGCCGGCGGGCTCGGCATAGACACCAATGCCCACCAGTACGGTGACGACCGTCTCGAAAGACATTACGACGGGAACCTTCGATGTCTCGAGTCCCATGGACAGACCCTGCATATATAGGATGTAGGCCACGGCTGTGGGGATGAGTCCAAAACCAAGGAACAGCAGCAGCAACTGTGGCGACATTGCCGCGGCGACATCCGGCCACGGAGCCGCGATAGCTGCCATAACCGCACCGCCAAAAACAAAGCCCCAAAACGTGACAGCCAGCGGGTGGACCGTCTTGGTTGCTATCCGGCTAAACACCGCGAGTGACGCACCACAAAGGCCTGCAATCACGCCCGACGTGACGCCCCAAACCGAAAAATGAAAACCGGAAAGGTCACCATTGGTCACTGCAAGCACGCAGCCAACGATGTTAAAGACAATGGCAACGAGCTTGTTGGGGGTCACGTCCTCGCGATAAAGCACGCGGCCGAGCATGACGCCAAACACCGGCGAGGTGTAGAGCAGCACCGAGGCCGTGGACATGCCCACCTCGCCCATGCACTCGTAATAGCAGGTGTTGGCGGCGGCCAAACCGACGATACCGACAAGCGCGCAGGGAACGAGCTCTTTAGGACTTGCCTTGAACAGAGCCAGCGGACCCTGAGCCACGGTAGACCCCTCACCCGGACGGCAGCCCATAAACATCAGGACCGGCGCCAAGATAAGCGCTCCGACCAACAAGCGAAAGGCAGCCATGCTCTGGGACGAAACGCCCATGGCCGAGATGCCGTTTACAAAGATTCCGATGCTGCCCCACATAAGCGCGGCGATCAGCACCAGCACATAGCCCAGATTGCTTTTCTTCAACGCAGCCTCCTCGGTATTGTTTCCAATATGCTTCACACTACGTTATAGTCGTTATATACATTTTTCAAGACACAAATCGGCGAGCGGAAAAATCTGCTCTACCGCTACAACCCATTGGTGCAAAGGGGTCAGGTTCATATGCGCCAACTTGGTGTAAAGTAACCTGTCCCCAATGACTAGGACTGTCCCCAAGTGCCGAACGTCTCCAAGTGCCGCATCTGGGCCAAGGCGACGCCGATGCTTTGGCAACGCCAGCGAAAACCCACCTGAGCGAGCAAGGTGCCTTGAAGCGAAGCGGCATTGACCTTCTGGTCATGCCGCCGAAGCTGAAAGGCAGATTGCCGCTCAGGTGGGTTTGCAGCGTCGAGCCGTTACGGCGTTTGGTAAAACGCCGTAACTAATAATCCAGCTTCCACATGTAGCGTCGCGTCATGTAGTCCTTGTGGGTGACGGCAGAGAGCGCGCGCATGTACACGTTGTTGAGAATCGGGGCAAAGATCAGGTGGTTGAAGTATTCGCTCACGCTGTCCTTGATGTCATTGAGGCCGAGCTCCTTGGCGTCGAGCTGATAGACGCGCTCGCCACCGTACTGGTTGACGAAGCGGATGCCGCGCTCGTCGTTGCAGCGGCTGCGGCCGACGCTGATGAGCTGGAACAGCGAGGTGCGCTTGTCCAGGATCTCGAAGGGGCCGTGGAAGAAGTCACAGGTGTTGATGGTGCAGGAGTCGATCTGCAGCATCTCCTGCACGTTGCAGATGCTAAAGACGTAGGCGGCACCAAAGAGCGGACCCTGAGCCATGACGTTGATGCAGGGCTTGTCGGCGTTCTGCTCGGCCCACTTGGCAGCGAGCGGACGAGTGTACTCGACGGCCTTGCGATAGATAGGGTCGACCAAGTCGAAGGCGGCCATGGCGGTCTCGTACTCGGCATAGCCCTCGGTCTGCTGCGTAAGCTCCATGGCGATCATGGTCACGACAGCGGAGTTGGTGCGGCCCATGCAGGACTCGTCGACGGCCAGGCTGTCGTACTGGATCTTGTAGTCGCAGACCTCGGTGAGGCCGGACTCGTCAACATAGATGGCGATGGTGCTGGCGCCGTGGTCCTTGGCGACCTGGGCGGCGATGATGGTCTCCTTGGTGCCGCGCATGGACACGACGACGGCCAGAGTGTTCTCGTTGACATAGGCAGGGGTTGCGTGCACGAACTCGTTGCTGGTGTAGCTGGAGCTCACGACCTGTGTGGCCTCGTGCTCCATAAAGTACTGGGCAGGATAGTTACCGCCGTTGGATCCGCCGGCGCCAATCCACACGACGCGCTTGATGCCGCCCTTGTCAGCCTTGTCAGCCAAAACCTGGGAGACGACGTCCTTAACCTGTTCCTGAGTAGTCATCGTGCATCAGCCTTTCTTCTCGTTTGATGCTCTCGATGGCATACAAGTTACATACATGTTTTGGCTATGTCGACTAGTTGTATGCTATATTTGTCTTAGAAATTTTGCTGATGCGGTTTTCGATAACTAGCTACCAGCGGTTTTATTGTTGTATTGAATACATGCTTGATTAGACTCGCATACAAGTTAGATACAGGTTGATCGCATGAACGCTTCATCTAAAAAGAAACTGAGCCAGTACGAGCGCTTGGCGGGCATGTTGCGCGACCGCATCGCCGCCGGCACCTACGCGCGCGGAGACAAGCTGCCGTCCGAGATGGAACTCATGGACGAATCGGGGCTGTCGCGCAGCACCGTACGCCATGCCCTTAAGGTGCTCGTTGATGAGGGTCTGGTTCGAACCGAGCGCGGGCGCGGCGCCTTTGTGGCCGACACGCCGGCGCTCCACGAGAACAACCTGGTGTTTTCGAGCTATACGGCGCAGGTCCAGGGTCAGGGCATGAAGCCCACCACGCGCACGGTGGACTCGGGCTTTACCAAGGCGGGCGGCAGCATAGCCAAGTTCTTTGATGCCGCCGTGGGCAGCAAGCTCGTCAAACTTGTCCGTCTGCGTTATCTGGACGATGCGCCACTGTGCCTGGAGACCACCTATCTACCACCGAGCTTTGAAGCACTCATCGACCGCGATATCAACGGTTCGCTCTACGCCACGCTGCGCCAGGAATTCCATCGCGCGCCGGCACAGGGACATAAGACCTTTGAGGTGTGCTATGCCTCGCAAAACGAGGCGTTTTTGCTCAACGTTGAGCGTGGGCAGGCGCTGATCCTGATCACCGACTACGTCTACGACACCGACGGCCGCCCGCTCCATGTCTCCAAGCGCATCCAACGCACCGACCGCGCCAAATACACCGAGCCCATCGGCTAACCTGTCCCTAAATGGTAGGTTTGGGGAGGTCGGGGAACCAGGTCGGTTTGGGTTGGTTGGGCGTGCGCTCGGCTAGGACCAACTCCATCCAGCACATGTCGTACCAGCGGCCGAACTTTTGGGCGCAGCGATCGAAGGCGCCCACCAGGCGATATCCCATATGGGCATGGAAATCCTGGCTGTTGTGCGTCAGGTACTCATCGTCCTTGTCGTGCGGCACGGCAATGAGCGCGCACATGTTGGTGATGCCCATCGCGATCAGGCACTGCTTGAGCGCATCGTGCAGCTTGCGGCCCAGCCCGCCGTGGCGCACGTCGCGCGCCAGGTAGATCGACGTCTCGACCGACCAGTCGTATGCCTCACGGCTGTTGAGCGGACTCACATAGGCATAGCCTACCGGACGCCCGTCCAGCTCCATCACCAGATACGGATAGCGCTCGAGCGTGCGCTCGATGCGCCCGGCGAACTCCTCAACGCTCGGCACCTCATATTCGCAGGTAATCGCCGTCTGGCGCACATACGGCTCATAGATGGCAAGCAACGCCGGCGCATCATCGGGCGTCGCCAGGCGAATCGTCGGCTCGGGCATCTCGGTCATACAACCCTTCTCCCCCAAAAGCAAAGACCGCCCTGCGCCAAACCCAGCGCAAGGCGGCCCCTCGTCATTACATCAGGCTACAGGACAGCCGCCAGTGCGTCGATGTCCTCCTGCGTCGTGGCCCAGCTGGTACAAAAACGCACCACCGTGTGGGTCTCGTCGTACTTTTCCCAGTACTCGATCGAGGCATGCTCGCGAATGCGCGCCATATCCTCGTTGGGCAGAATCACGAACTGCTGGTTAGTCGGCGTCTCCAAGAAGAACCGGTAACCGTGCTCGTGCAGCACGTGACGAAGCGCCTGCGCGGTTTCAATCGCCTGGCGACCAATCTCAAAATACAGGCCGTCGGTAAAGAGTGCCTCAAACTGCACGCCCGTCAGGCGGCCCTTGGCCAGCAACGCACCGTGCTGTTTAATACGCGGAATGGGATGCGCCGGGGCGTGCATGCCGCAAAACACCACAGCCTCGCCGCAGAGCGCGCCGCACTTGGTGCCGCCGATGTAGAACACGTCGCACAGCTGCGCCAGCTCGGGCAGGGTAATGTCGCACTCATCGGCCGCCAGCGCATAGGCCAGGCGGGCGCCGTCCACAAACAGCGGAATCTCACGCTTCTGGCACACCGCATGAATCGCCGCGAGCTCGGCCTTGGAATACAGCGTGCCGTACTCAGTCGATAGGCTCACGTACACGGCGCCCGGGAACACCGTGTGCTCGTAGCTCTCGTTTTCGTAGAACACCTGGATATAGTTCTCGAGGTCCTCGGCGTGCATCTTGCCCTCGTAGCCGGGGATGGTGAGCACCTTGTGGCCGCCAAACTCGATTGCGCCCGCCTCGTGGCAGGCGACGTGGCCAGTCTCGGCGGCAACGACGCCCTCGTAGGGCGCAAGCAGCATGTCGATCACCGTCGCGTTGGCCTGCGTGCCGCCCACCAGAAAAAACACGTCGGCATCGGGGGCCTGACAGGCCTCGCGGATAAGCTGCTTGGCACGCTCGGTGTGTGCATCGGCACCGTAGCCGGGCTGCGGCTCCATATTGGTGTCGACGAGCGCCTGCAGCACTGCCGGATGTGCGCCGTGGGAATAGTCGTTGTTGAACGCGAGCATGGCAATCCTCTCTTACCGGGTATCGGCCAGATGATTCAAACGGAGCTATTGTACGCCGTTGGGATAGGCAATGCGCGCGGCAAGGCACTCGAGTGCCAGTACCAGAGCAAAACCGCAGCTCACATCACTCAAAAAGTGCGCCCCGATCACGATACGGCCGAACGCAACGAGCGCCACGACCACAGCCGCCGTCCAAAAGACCACGCGGCGGCGCGACGGTTTTTCCTTAAAGGCCGCCGCGGGAAGCCCGGCGAGCATAAGGCCGATCGCCGCATGCGCGGTGTGTCCACTCGCGAACGACTTGAACCCGTCCTTGATCACGCCGGCGGCGATATAGGCCCACTTGTCGGGGTTGCCGATCACCCACCACGGCTGAAAATTGAGCCCCGGCGTGACCTCGATCACGCGCATGCGCGGGCGTGACCATAACGGCTTAACAATGACGTTGAGGATGATGGCCTGAGCGACCCACACGGCCAGTACCATCAACGCCCAGCGTGTGAGCTCGTCGGGCTCGGTCGTGCGAGTAAGGCGATAGACGACAAGGTTAGCGGCGATGACCAGCACAAACGTCAGTACCAACTGAACCGCGATGAGTTTGCCGCCAACCCGCAGGGACGAAACGATCTCGTAGCCGGCCAGGCCAATGTTGACGAGGATGCCGAGCACGGCGAGCCATTTGCTCCCCCTGGAGTCGGGACGCACCGCGCGCACGAGCATAACGCCCGCGATGCTCGCCGTCAGCTCAAACGGCAGCTCGCCGGCGGCCTCGATAAAGCGGCCGTACATGCTGCCGATGTTGAACAGCGCGCACGAGATCTGATAATCGAAGAAGCTGCCCACGCCCAGACAAAGACACAGGACAACCGCGATAATGGCGACATCTTTCTTATAGATGTATCCGAACATGCTTTCCTTTCGGTCGGGCGAAGGGCGGTCAACCTGCAATGTGGGTGAGACGAAGATGGCTTTGTCCCGTAAATACCCTTACAGGTTGAGCATAAGTAAGCGAAAACGTTCCATTTGTGGCAAGGTGGCCCGAAGGAGGAGGGAAGCGTACTTGCGTACGCGACCGACGAGTGAGGGTCAGATTGCCCAAATGGGGCGTTTGCAGCGTCGACCCGTTAGTCGTCGTCGCTCGCACCCAACTGCTGCAGCAGCATGAGCGCGGCCGCCACCGGGCCGGTGCCGTCGTTGGCGTCGAGGCCGCGACCCAGGCCGCTGCCCGCACCGGCGCCCGCCTTGTAGGGCACCGACAGCTTGCGACTCTTGGGGAAGTTCACCGCGCCATAGCGGGTCTTTAGTTCAAAGGCCACCTTCTTGGGCACGTCGACGCCCAAAAACGTGATGCGGCCGCCACTGAGCGTGACGCTCTCGAGCCCCAGGCGCTCGCCGCGAATGCGGATGCGCGCGCGATTGAACAGGTTGAGTCCCGCCGACGGCAGCTCGCCATGCGCGGCCTCGGTCTCCTCCTGCACCTCATCGATGCTCTCTAGGTCCTCGGCCGCTGCGAGCTTGCGGTACACGAGCACGCGCTGGTCCACCGCCGGCATGTACTCCTCGGACAAGAAGTAGTCGGCCGGCAGGTTAATGCCCACGCTCGCCGCCTCCACGCCGGCGTCATCATCGCCGCGCGCCTCGGCCACTGCCTGACCCAGCATCTGCGTAAACAGATCAAAGCCCACGCTCGACAGGTTGCCGTGCTGCTCGGCGCCCATGAGCGAGCCGGCACCACGGATCTCCAGGTCACGCATGGCGATGCGCATGCCGCTGCCCAGGTCCTGGAACTCGGAAAGCGCGGTCAGGCGCGCCGTTGCCTCCTCGGTGAGCGGCAGCTCGCCCGGGAACATAAAGTACGCGTAGGCCTGCGTGGCAGAGCGGCCCACACGGCCCTTGAGCTGGTAGAGCTGCGCCAGGCCCAAACGCTGCGAGTCCTCGATGATGAGCGTGTTGGCCGTTGCGTTGTCGATACCGCTCTCCACGATGGTCGTAGCGATAAGCACGTCAATCTTCTTGGTCGCGAACTCGATCATCACGTCCTCGACCTCGCGCGGGCTCATCTTGCCGTGCGCCACACCCACGCGCGCCTCGGGCGCGGCCTCGTGCACGCGCGCCACGGCGTCGTCGATGGTCTTGACGCGGTTGGACACGTAGTACACCTGACCGCCGCGACCCACCTCCAGGCGAATTGCCGCACTCACCACGTCGGGGTCGTACTCCACCACGTGCACGATCACGGGACGACGCCCGGTCGGCGGCGTGGTGATCAGGCTCATGTCGCGCACGCCGCTCGTGGCCATCTGCATGGTTCGCGGAATCGGCGTGGCCGAAAGCGTGAGCACGTCAATCTGCTCGCGCAGGTTCTTGAGCTGCTCCTTGTGCTGCACGCCAAAGCGCTGTTCCTCGTCGATGATCACCAGGCCCAAGTTCTTGGGGTTCACATCGGCCGAAAGCAAGCGGTGCGTGCCGATGAGCACATCGATCGTGCCCTCGGCAAACGCCTTGAGCGCGCGCTTCTGCTGCGCCGGCGTGCGGAAGCGGCTGAGCACCTCGACCTCCAGACCAAACGGGGCAAAGCGCTCAAAGAAGGTCTCGTAGTGCTGCTGGGCCAGAATGGTTGTGGGGCAGAGCACCATGACCTGACGGCCGGAGTCCACACACTTAAAGGCAGCGCGCAGGGCGACCTCGGTCTTGCCAAAGCCCACGTCGCCGCAGAGCAGGCGGTCCATGGGCTTGGGCGCCTCCATGTCGGCCTTAATATCGGCGATAGCCTCCAGCTGGTCGCGCGTCTCGTCGTAAGGGAAGCTCTCCTCCATCTCGATCTGCTCGGGCGTGTCGGGCGGGCAGGCGATACCGGTAATCGACGAGCGGCGCGTATACAGGTCGACCAGGTCAAACGCCAGCTTTTTGGCGTTCTTGCGCGCCTTGTTGGTGGCGCGTGTCCAGTCGGCGGTGTTGAGCCTGGTCAGACGCGGCTTATCGCCGTCGGGGCCAACATAGCGCGTGATGCGGTCGACCTGCTCGAGCGGCACGTAGAGCTTGTCGCCGTCGGCATATTCCAGCAAAAAGTAGTCGCGCTCCTTGCCGCCCACTTCCTGGCGCGCGATCTCGCTAAAGAGCGCGATGCCGTGGGTGGCGTGCACCACGTAGTCGCCCGGCTTAAACGGGAACGTGATCTGCGTAATGTCCACCTTGCGGCGGCTGCGCGCGCGGTTGGCGTCCATGCGGGCGTTGAGATCGGCGATCGAGAACACGGCCAGGTTGGCATCGGGCACCACTACGCCCTGCGGCAAGGCGGCATCGACAAAGGTCACACGTCCGCGCGAAATAGTGGGCACGGCGGCGCCGGCGGCAGCCTGGTCGGCACCCGCCTCGAGCGAGCGGGCGTTGAGCGCGTCGGCCTTACGCTCGCGAATGGAAGCATGGGCCTCCTGGCGTGCGGCACGGTCGGCGGAATCCGCCGCTGCCACGCGTACGCGCTCGCCAATGACGCCGGCATTTTCGGGCGCGGCCGTCAGCGACTCCTCAAAGGTAATGCCCTCGTCGCCAAAGGTGAGCTCCATCGACTCGCGCGCACCGCGATCGGGGATGGCAAACACGCAGGCATAGCGCTTGCCCACGACTTCCTGAATGCGCGTCATAAAACGGTTGTCCGAGCCTGCGATGGCCGGCTGCTCAATCTTGAGCTCAGCCGTCACCGCACCGCCGGCACGGATGAGGCTCACATAGTTCAGGCGCTGCTGGGCACCAAAATCGAGCTGTTGGGCGCGCACGTACAGACCATCCAGGCGGTCAATCCCTGCCTCGCCGGCACGGGCCTCAATATCCTCGTAGGCGCGCAGGCAGTCGTCGAACAGCGAGCGCGGCTCGGACAGAACCACGAGTGCCTTGCCGCTCACGTGCGCCAACGGGCTTACGGTCTGGCCGTACATCACCGGCAAAAAGCGGTCGAGCTCGGGCGTGACGATGCGTGCATCCACCATCTCGAGCAGCGCTGCCAGTTTGCTGTCGTCCTGGCTGGCGCGATAGAGCGCCACATGCATGTTGTGGACGGCCTCGTCGGTAAGCGCCAGCTCACGACAGGGGAAGATCTCGATGCTGTCCTCGTTGCCGATGGTCTGCCCCGTTGAGCTCACCATGCGGCGGATGCGGTCAATCTCGTCGCCAAAAAACTCGATGCGCACGGGCGCCTTTTCCTGCGCGGGGAACACCTCTACGGTGTCGCCGTGCACGTGAAACAGACCGGGCGCATCGGCGGCGCCGGCATTGGTGTAGCCCATGCCCACCAGGCGCTGCGGCACCTCATCAAAAGGAGTCTCCTCGCCCACCGCAAAGGTCGTGGACTCCCAATAGCGGCTCTCGACCGGCGGCACGCAACGCAGCAGCGCGCGAGCCGAGGCGACCATGATGCAGTTGTCCCCGCGCACGATGCGTCCCAGTGCCTCGCAGCGCTGCGCCACCACGGCATCGTCGGGCGCCTGCTCGCGCCACGGATAGTCCTTGCGCTCGGGAAAACGGCACACGTGCGCTAGGCCCACGTAGGCGGCAAGGCTGCGCGCGGCGCGATCGGCCGCATCCTCGCCACTCACAATGTAGACCGTGGGACGCGGGCGGCGCGCAAACTGGGCGGCCGCCATAAGCGTGCGGCCCGACTGCGACACAGCCAGCGTCACGTCCTCGCCGGCATCGAGTCCGGCCTCGACGGTCTGCAGCGCCTCGGCAGTGTAGAGCTGTGCGGCTATACGGTGAATGAGCATGCTGTTCCTCCGGCATTGCGACGCCAAAAGCCCGCCGGGGCAAGCTCGACGGGTCGTACGTCAAATACATTGTCTGTCATGGTAGCGCATGGAGAGGACTCCGGCTCAAGGGCAGACCCAGCCCCGCAAAAAACGCCAGACGAAGATGTGTTCCGCCCTACCCCGCTACGCGCACGCTGGGGCACAAATCTGCCAGCGGACACTCGTCACACTTGGGTTTGCGGGCGTCGCAGATCTCGCGACCGAAGGTGATCCACTGATGGTTGACCGACTCCCAATACTCGTGCGGCAAAATCTTGAGCAGATCCTGCTCGGTCTTGAGCGGCTCCTTGGCATGCGTCTTGGGACTCAGCATCAGGCGGTGCGCAATGCGGTTGACGTGCGTGTCCACCGCAATGCCCTCCACGATGCCATACCCCACGTTGAGCACGATGTTCGCCGTCTTGCGTCCCACGCCCGGCAGCTTCACGAGTTCCTTCATGTCGGCCGGCACCTCGCCGCCATAGTCGGCGACGATCATCTGCGCGGCCTCCACGGCATGCTTGGCCTTGCTCTTGTAGAAGCCGAGTGACTTGATGGTGTCTGTCACGTCAGCCACGCTCGCCCCGGCCATGGCCTCGGGCGTGGGCCACTGGGCAAACAGCCTCGGCGTCACCTTGTTGACCTGCGCATCGGTCGTTTGCGCCGAGAGCAGCACCGCGATCAGCAGGCGGAAGGGATTCTCGTGGTCCAAAAAGCACTCGACCGGGCCATAGCGACGGTTGAGGCGCTCACACACCTCGATGGCGCGCTCGCGCTTGGCGGCATTGGTCTCGCGTGGCATAACGACTCCTCGGCTCAACGGCACAATAAACTTATGGACACAATTGTCCCACGTCCGAGACGCTTACGCCTCCAAGAATGCGCCGGTCTGACGGCTCCACAGGCTCGCGTACTCGCCACCCGCCTCGACGAGCTGCGCATGCGTGCCGTCCTCGACGATCTCGCCATCGGCCAGCACCACAATGCGGTCGAGCGCCGCCACGGTGGACAGGCGGTGCGCCACCACAATGGAGGTACGGCCGCGCATCAGATTCTCGAGCGCCTCCTGCACCAACGCCTCGGACTCGCTGTCGAGGGCAGAGGTCGCCTCGTCGAGCACCAGAATCGGCGCGTCGGTTAGGATGGCGCGGGCGATGGCCACGCGCTGACGCTGGCCGCCCGAGAGCTTGACGCCGCGCTCGCCCACCATAGTGTCAAAGCCACGGGGCAAGCGGTCGATAAACTCCAGGGCGTTGGCCAGGCGCGCGGCCTCGCGAATCTGCTCATCAGTGGCGTCGGGACGACCGTAGGCAATGTTTTCGCGAATGGAGCGGTGGAACAGCAGCGCCTCCTGCGGCACGTAGGCAACCTGGCGGCGCAGGCTCTGCTGCGTGCAGCGCGAGACGTCCTGACCATCCACGAGCACGCGGCCGCCCTGCACATCGTCCAAGCGCAACAGCAGCTTGGTGAGCGTCGTCTTGCCCGAGCCCGATTTGCCCACCAGGCCCACGCGCTGGCCCGCCGCCACATGAAGTGTCAGGTCATCGAACACGCTCTCGCCCGCCGCAGCGTCACGGTACGCAAAGCTCAGGTGCTCAAAATCAATCGCGCCCTCGGTCACTTTGAGCTCAGGGGCGTCCGGGTCATCTGCCACCAGACGCGGCTCGTCCAGCACGCGCGTCATCTCGGCCGCATCGCCCAAAGCGCGGTTGATGCGCTGCATCATGGAACTCACGTAGTTCAGGCGCATGGTGAGGTTATAGGTATAGGTAAAGATCATGACGAGCGAGCCGGCCGAGATGCCAAACCACGCGTTGCCGCCCGCCACGAACACACTCACCACGGCCATGGTGATGACGATGAGGCCCGAGGTCGTAAAGTTGCGCTGCATCATGGCGTGCATCGAGACCGTCTCGGCGTCGCGCGCGGCGCGATCGGCGGCGTCGAACAGATCGCGTTCAAAGTCCTCGCGCCCGCAGGTCTTGACGGCCAAGATGTTCGTGACCGCGTCGGAGAGCACACCCGAGAGCTTGTTCTGCGCGGCGGACGTCGCGGCCGAAAGCGGCATGATGCGCTTGTACATAAGCCAGACAAACGCGATGTAGACGACCATGATGCACACCAGGATCACGGTAAACGTCGGCACCACCGGGGCGAGTGCGGCCACGGTGCAGATGACCGAGGTGATGGTGGGGATGAGCGAATACACCGTCACGTCGACCAGACCCGTGTAGCCGCTCATAAAACGGCTCGTCTGGCTCACGAGCGATCCGCCAAAGCGGCTGGTATGGAATGTCATGGATTGGTTGGAGAGCGTGTCGAAGCATAAACGCGCCAGGTGATAGTTGCCTGCGATCTCGAGCTTGTAGACGGTGTAGTCCTGTAGCTTGGAGAGGATCTGACCCACCAGGTTAACGAGTACGAGCGCCAGGATATAGGGGCCGAAGACCTCAAACACCTGGTCACCCGCCGCGGGACCGGCTTGAACGCGGTCGACAATGAGGGCCATCACATAGGTATTGGCAAACGTCAGCAAAAAGATGTAGCCCGCCGACGAGAACACCGAGAGAAAGACAATCAGCGGCTGCGTGCGCGTGACACCCCAAAACCGCTGCAGCGTGCGGCGCACGGTGGAGCGGCTGAGCGGGCTGGTGCTTCTCTGAGACATGGACTTCCTTTCGCGTCTGATAGGGCGAAACGCCATTGTTGCACACCGAAGCGCGCTTCAGGCATGCGCGATGCGAAAAGCGGTGGGGCGCCCGCGTTTACGCCGGCGCCCCACCGTCTTGTTGCAATTAGCCCTCGTCTTCTTGGTCTGTGGGAAGGCCCGCGGGCGTGAGTCCCAAGATCTCATCGGCTTGATCGGCGTCTTCCAGTGCGTCGATGTCCTTGAGCTTGCGCTCCATAACGTTGGTGCGCGTGGTAATGATGCCCTCGACCGTTTTGCCCGCGGTCTCGATCTGCTGCTGGGCGCGGCGCAGCGCCGCCTGATAGCGCGGCAGCTCGGCCTTGACGGCGGAGAGCACGCGCAGTACGTCGTCGGTACGTTTTTGCAGCCTAAACGTCTGGTAGCTCATCTGCAGGCTATTGAGAATGGCGGCCATGGTGCTGGGACCGGCTACGTTGACGTGATAGTCGCGGCCCAGGGTCTCGATAAGCCCGGGGCGGCTGACGACTTCGGCGTACAGTCCCTCAAACGGCACGAACATGATGCCAAAGTTGGTCGTTGCCGGCACACTCAGGTACTTTTCGCAGATGTCCTTTGCCTCGCGCTTCACCATCATATCGAGCGTCTTGCGCGCTGCGGCGACGGCCTCCGCGTCACCCGACTCCTGCGCGTCGAGCAGGTGCTCGTACGCGTCGCCCGGGAATTTGGAGTCGATCGGCAGCAGCACGGGATCGCCCTCGTCTACCGGCAGCTTGACGGCAAACTCAACGCGCTCCGAGGCGCCGGGCTTGGTGGTGACGTTTTCCAGATACTGGTCGGGCGTAAGGATGTCCGCCAGGATCGCACCCAGCTGCACCTCGCCCAAAATGCCGCGCGCCTTTACATTGCCCAGCACGCGCTTAAGGTCGCCAACGCCGGTGGCGATAGATTGCATATCGCCCAGGCCCTTGTACACGGCCTCGAGCTGGTCGCTCACCTGCTTAAACGATGCCGACAGTCGGTCGTTGAGCGTGCGAGAGAGCTTCTCGTCCACCGTCGCGCGCATCTGATCGAGCTGCACGTTGTTGTCTTTGCGGATGGCGCCCAGCTGAGCATCAACCGTCTCGCGCACCTTGTCCAGGCGTTGTTCGATGCCCTCGCGATTGGCGCCGAGCTGTTGGGCCGTCTCGCGGCGCAGGTCATCCATCCGGTCACCAGCTTGCGAGAACTCGCGTGCGATGGCCAGGTAACGTTGCTGCTCCACGGCCGCATCTGTCGTCTGCTGCTGCGCGATGGCATTGGCCGTGCGGCGAGTTTCGGCCAGCGCGACGTTCAGGGCATCGAGTGCGTTGTTGGCCTGCTCGAGTGCTGCCAGCGTTTCCGCGCTACTGTCGCCACGCTCCCGCAACTCGGCACGCAGGCTCTTGAGCTGGAGGGCGCAAGCCACAGCAACCCCCACCGCCACCAAGGCGATCACAACAAGCACGATATCAATAGCAGACATAGACTCCGCCCAACAAACTCAATCGGTCATCAATCAAAACCGCGATCAATCTTACCCCGCCACACACACCGGGCGCCCGGCCCCTTCTTGGGCGCCCCTCTCCTCCGCATATTCCATAATGCGGCGCGCCGTTTTCCTGCTCACCTTTGAGTCATCGCCGGCCAAGTATGCGTATACGTTTCCTTTATTCAGGCGCAGAGCACGGCAGAGGCCATAGCGCGTTACACCCGATTCCTCCAATGCTTCCAGCGTTTTCTTTCTCATCAGGGCGTTCACCCTTCTATCGGCCGCCGGCTTTTCCTTCACCGCTCTATACGCACGCCAAACGTTGGCATAACGATTAGGGAGCTCACTTTTGGCGCATAGAGACGCCATGCTACCCGCTTGGCCGTACAAGAATAAAACGTCTCGGTAATCCTGTTCCATCCACGAGCCCTCGGATAAACCCAAAACGTATTCGGCTTTTCCTTGCGCTAAAGCGAGCAAAAACAGAGGCTCCGCCACGCGCGGCGCATCCGTCGTCGCCTGCTCAACCAATTTTCTAAAACTCAGCGACTGCTGTCCGGATAGCTCTCGGCAATAGCCTTTTAAGAATCCCTCAAAGGTCAGATTCAACCGAGCACCTCCTTTCTGTATTGCCTGTATGCACAGACCATCTCTTGATAGCTTCGCTCCGAAGGCGACGACGCCAGTGCTTCTCCCTCGTCGAATATAAGCCGTTCGAGCAGACCCCAATCAAGTTGGTCGACGAATGCCTGACTATGAAGATCGATGATGTCGTTCGGACGGTAGGCATAGAGCTTCATTACCGCCAGGTCCTCCAAGGATGGCGTAAAGTACCTGATAAAACGCGCCCCAATATCCAAGGGAATCAAACGGTCTTCGTAATTGAATGGCATCTGATTACAATATGCCACCGCCATACCATTCACCTCGGGGTATCGAGCTATGATCTCGCGGAGACACCTGTCTGCCTCAAACACATCAATGTCATGTGTAACCGACCGATTCGTCACATCGTTTAGCATGAAGGCGCTTCCTCCCACCAATACAACGCTCGGTCTATCGTCTCTTGGACCTATTTCCAGCTCCGCCTCTTCGTCAATGCCCAACAGAGTCTGCTCTAAATCCTGCTTATACATATCAAATCCTATTATTATTCATCTTCAATAATACTATTCAGTCGCACGATAGGGCCCGTAAGATGCAAGGATTCCACTCGTGGCGATAATCCTTGCATCCAAGAAGACCAATGGCGGCAAACGTCAGCCTTCCCAACCGACCTGGAAGGTTGTTATGGCATCGCCTAGGCGCTGGCCGAGGGCTGACAGATGTTGGAGCACCTCGTTGGGCGATGCGCCGT
Source organism: Collinsella sp. CLA-ER-H8 (assembly GCF_040092335.1). Classification (NCBI taxonomy): domain Bacteria; kingdom Bacillati; phylum Actinomycetota; class Coriobacteriia; order Coriobacteriales; family Coriobacteriaceae; genus Collinsella; species Collinsella sp. CLA-ER-H8. Next base: position 23,454 of record NZ_JBBNLU010000016.1, read on the forward strand.
TGAGGATGCACGTGAGGGCATACGACGCCAGAAAGATGGCCGCAAGCCCTAACGGGATGAGCACGATCATCGCCAATGTGCGCAAGCGCTGGCCCACACGGCGACGACGCGCACGACGCTTGTCGAACGCGAGCTCCTGCGCATATGAATCTTGCTGTACGGAATAGGCCTCTGGCGCCGATTCACACCCGGGCACAGCTGCAGGTACAGCAGCGGGCACGACATTTTGCGCAAAGGGCTGGGCTGCCGCCCCTTGCATTTGCATCTCCATGAGTCGTTGCTGCTGACGCAGCATGCGCTTAGCTTGTTGCTGTGGAGTCTCAAGAAACAGGTCCATGTTGGCCTCCAAAGTCGGAGAATTCGACGCTTACGACCAGCATCCCGCACCGCCATGACCGCGACAACGCAATCGCCGGCAATAGCCACAAAGTTTCTTTTGCTCAAAAGCTGTCGAAAAGCTCAACAACTCCCCTACCAGCACTTTCTCTGAGCTTTTTTCGCCAGCAATCTTTTGGCCTTCCACCCTTACGCCAACTGACCAAAATCTAACCAAAAGCTTGACGGAAATTGTGGAGACCGGGACCCCATACAAAAACGTGCCGCCCCAAAAGGGGCGGCACGCAAACTTCTTATCTGCTTTTCTGTAACGAGCATGCGACGACCCAACGCCGGGGCGCAGGGCGGGGAAACCTTTGCCTCGCGCGACCCTGCGAAGCCGTGAGCGAGAGGGAAAGGTTTCCCCGCCCTGCGCCCCGTGGTCGGTGAGGACCGACTACATGCCCGCGAGACCGCGGGCAGCGGTGGCGCACAGAAACGCCAAGGCTAGAATCACGAGCGAGCCCGCAATATCGGCCACCACGCCCGCAAAGCGACGCTCAAACAACCAGCTCTCAAAGTGCGGGGCGACGTTGCGCCAAACACGCCACAGCAAGATGCCCATACCGATGACGCCCGGGATATTGAGCAGTAGGATCTCGGAGCACAAAAGACCGATCAGGTTGCCGGCGGCAAAGCCCGCATCGCCCTCGCAGTATTTGCGATAAATCATGTACAGCATGTACGCCACAAACGGCTGCAGGCACGCAGAGATAAACGTAACTACCATCGAGGGATCCTGCGAAAAGACCTCGGTGAGTTTATCGACGCTCGTGGCGTCCTTCGAAGCCAAGAACAAACCGATAACCACAAGGGGCACCACGCCCAAAATTACCTCGACCAGAGTAAACAACTTGGCAGTCAAATCCTCACTAGCCGAATTCAAATGAGGCGCCCACTCAAGATGAGCATGCGCCCCAACCTTCTTGTCCTTCTCGACACGATCGGCCTTTTTACCCTCGGCAACCCGACGACCAGGATCCTTGCGAGTTCCCGCCGCAGCAACCCGAGCCCGAGACTTCTTACCCATACAAAAACACCCCATCAGGTAGTAGATAAACTAAAAGCCGCTACCCAGTGTACCCCCTAAACAACGGCGCCGCCCCAACCCGGAGCAAGCCCCGTCAACCAAATGGCCGCAACCCAATCCCTATACAAAACGTGCCGCCCCTATCGGGGCGGCACACAAACTTCTTATCAGCTTTTCAGTAACGAGCACGCGACGACCCAAAGCGGGCCGGGAGGGCCGGACTACCTTCCCTCAACGCGACCCTGCGAAGCCGTGAGCGAGGAGGGAAGGTAATCCGGCCCTCCCGGCCCAGCTCACGCTAGCGCCACACGCTAGTAGTTCACCACCTGCTCTTCAAAGTACGCCTTGGGGTGGTTACACACCGGGCACACCTCAGGCGCCTCGGCACCAACGTGCAGGTGCCCGCAGTTCAGGCACTTCCACACCTTCACGCCCTCACGCTCAAACACTTCGCCCGACTCGATGCGCTCGACGAGCTTGTTGTAGCGCTCCTCGTGGGCCTTCTCGACGGCGGCGACGCCACGGAACTTCTCGGCGATCTCGGCAAAGCCCTCCTCCTCGGCGGTCTTGGCGAACTCGTCGTACATCGTGGTCCACTCGTAGTTCTCGCCCGCGGCGGCGTCGCGCAGGTTGTCCAGAGTGCCCGGAACGGCGCCGTCGTGCAGATACTTAAACCACAGCTTGGCGTGCTCGGACTCGTTGCCCGCCGTCTCGGCAAAGATATTCGAGATCTGAACGTAGCCATCCTTCTTGGCCTTAGATGCGTAGTAGCGATACTTGGTGTGTGCCTGGGACTCACCGGCGAAAGCGGTCTCGAGGTTCTTCTTGGTTTGGGAATTCTCAAAATCCATAGGTGTACTTCCCTTCAACACGTGCCGCCCATAGGCTTTGAGCGACCTTGTCTTTAGGATGCCCTCAAGCCGCGAATTTAAACCTTACAATCCCGTTCTTCAGATTTGAGCGGGCTACACACTCAACCAACGATCGTCCTCGGCTCGGCAAAAGCCCTCGCGCTCCAGGTCAGCTAGAATGCCCGCGATCAAGTCGCACTCGACCGGCTCGCGACCGGCTGCCGCTTCCATCTCGTTAACGCCCACCACGGCATCAGCAAGCGTAATCCCCGCCGGCTGGCCATCACGCGCTGCCAGCAACATGCGCACGATATGCGCGCGTTTTTGGCGACGCGAGCCCTCGAACTTGGACTGACGGCTATAGCCCGCCGAACGCCTGGACGGATTAGGCAGCGTCTTCTTAAGATACGCGCCATAATCTAGCAGCGCGTAATACCACGCGCGCGGCGTATCGGCATCGTCCTGAGGCACGGCAAAGGGCGTAATCTCGTCGGTCACCGCATCGGGAGCCGCCGGACAGGCCGCCTGAATCAGCGGCACCAGCTCGCGATCGGGAACAGCCGGCACATCGGGAAAGAAATGATGCAGAAAGACCGTGCGCACGTTGGTCTCCAGATACACACCCGGAAGATCAAACGCAAACGACCGGATACCCTGCGCCGTTGCCGGGCCAATACCAGGCAGGGCGACCAGGTCACGCGTCTCACGCGGAAACTCCCCGCCCCAATCCCCTACGACCCGTTGAGCGGCCCCGTGAAGCGCCAGAGCGCGTCGGTTGTAGCCCATGCCCTGCCAAGCGTCCAAAACATCGGAAGGCGCGGCCTGGGCAAGCGCCTGCACAGTCGGAAAACGATCGAGCCACACCGGCATGCGCGCCTCCACACGCGGCACCTGCGTTTGCTGCAGCATGACCTCAGAAAGCCAAATGATGTACGGGTCGCGTGTACGGCGCCACGGAAGGTCGCGATAACGCAGGACCCCTTCCGAACGAATCATCGAACGAAAGGGGTCCTGAATCATGGCTATGCTCCTTATGCGGCGTTATTCCTCCCGGTAAGCGCACGCGCAGGTGGCGTACTCGGGAAACGCTTCGCGGTCGGCGAACTTGGGATCGACGGCTGGGAACTGGCGGTGAGCGACGATGTCGCCGAGCGAAACGGAATCGAGGTAGTCGCGCATCAACGCCTGGGCTCCGGCCCACAGGGGATGATAGCAGCACGCGCCCATGCGCGCACAGTCACCATCGGGCGCGGTGCAATCGTTCATAACCATAGGACCCTGAACGGCCTCGACGACCTGGCGGATAGTGACGTCGTCCGGACTGACCTTGAGACGCATGCCACCGTGGACGCCACGCAGGCTCTCCACAATACCGGCCTGGACCAAACCGTGCTGAATCGAGCGGGCAAACGAATACGGGACATTGACCTCTTCGGCAGCGGTGCGAACAGAAAGCAAACACTCCGGATCCTCGGCAAGCATCGCCAGCATACGAAGGGCGTAATCAGTCTTCCTCGATATGTCCATTTTTCCCCTTTCAAGGAATACGAACAGCTCGAACGAGCTCCGGGGCCGAGCTTGTGTCGAGACGCTAAATGACCGCCAGGACATCCAAATGGTAAATCGGATATCCACTGAGTGCCGCGCTTGGAGCGAAATGCATCAGATGCGGCGCACAGTGCAATTTAGTATAACCTAACCCCCTGTCTCGTAGAACAGGTGTTGCGCAACAAAGCTGTTGTTCAGACAAATATACTTATTAGATTTTACTTGCGTTCCCGAAGGCGCGGGGATTCTGGGCGAAGATGCACCAGGGCGATCGTTCTATCAAAACAAAGTGCATCAAACGCAAAAAGCCACGTCCGAAGACGTGGCTTTAATTGCGTTGGCGGGAAGTACGGGGCTCGAACCCGCGACCTCCGACGTGACAGGCCGGCGCTCTAACCAAACTGAGCTAACTCCCCAGGCAGACGTTCGCGTTTGTTTCCGCTCGCGTGCGCTGCGGGGATTAGTATACACAGAAGTCTGTCCGGCGCGCAACAACTTTTTTGAAAAATTTTTTGGGGCCATCCGGGAGGGCTTCCGGGGCTGAGGGCGGGGGTTAAGTTTGCTGCTCTACAGTCCTGCGCAAGACGGAAAGCACATTAAGTGCTTTCCTTTGCGTGCGGAACTCGCGACAAACTTAACCCCCGCCCTCAGCCCCGGAAGCCCTCCCTGCCGTCACATTATTCAACCAGTTTTGCGGGCGTGCGCCGCTACGCGGCTAGCCCGCGCGCTCCTCGGCGGGGTTGGTCTGATTGTTTTTGTTGAAGCTCTGCCTTTGGCTCAAATGGAAACGGGAGACGCATCTGCATCCCCCGCTTTTGTTGTGGTTACTCTAGGTCAATAAATTTAGTGCTTAGGATCTTGCCGTCTTTTACTAGCATTCTGGCCATGGTGGGGCCTCGGGTGCCTCTGGGGTAGCTGGCGCTGCCCGGGTTGAGGACTAAGCAACGGCCCACTTGGGCTTCTTTGGTTACGTGAGTGTGGCCGTTGATGGCTACGTCTGCGGATCCCACCGGAAGGTCTTCGCGGTAGTGGGCTACGGCGAATTTGAGGCCTTCGTAGGTAAAGAGCGCAAGACGGTCTACATCGGGACCGTAGTCGCGGTAGTAATCGTTGTTGCCCAGTACGGCCCGCACGGGGGCGATGGTGCATAGGTGCTCGTAGTCCATCTCTGACGTGAGGTCGCCGGCGTGGATAATCAGATCCGCGCCCTCAAGCTCGTCCAGGAGCGCAGGCGATAAATAGCCGTGGGTGTCCGAGATGATGTCGATGCGCTTGGCGCTTGCACTGTTCATGGGATCCCTTCCGCAAAAAAACGATTCGGCAGATACATACAAAAAGGCCCCACGGCTCCGCAGACGATGGGTCTACAGGGCTGCGGGGCCAGTGTGCTAGAGACTCAGAGCCTTCTTGAGCGGCACGACGCGGCGGCGCGAAACCGGCACGCGTTCGTCGACGCCCGTAATGCCCAGCTGGATGGCGCCCGAGGGCACCGTCTCGACGTCCGTGACGCACGCCAAGTTGACGATATAGCGACGGTGAACACGGAAGAAGCCAAAGTCGCAGAGCTTGGCCTCAAACTGCGCCAGCGAGGTCGTCGACAAAAAGCGATCATCGACGGTATAGATGCAGGAGTAATCGTCCTTAGCCATGATAAAGCGAATGTCGTCCACGGGAATGAGCACCTTGCGGCCGCCCTTTTCCACCGGGATACGCTCGATGGTCACCTTGCTGTCCGTAACCGGCTTGGCGCGTTGCATGACCTTCTCGATCGCGCGATCCAAGCGAGCTTCTTCGACCGGCTTCATCAGATAATCGACGGCATCCACGTCGAATGCCTCGACCGCATGGTCACTATACGCAGTCACAAACACGATCGCCGGCGGATTTTTGAGCTTATGCAGCGCCTCGGCAAGTTGCAGGCCCGAGGCACCGGGCATCGAGATATCGAGAAACACGACATCCACGCGACTTTCCATAAGCATCTCGATGGCGGAGCGGACGCTCGACGCCTCCGTGATCGTGCCGATCTTGCCCGTTTGCTCGAGCAGGAAGCGAAGCTCCGAGCGAGCCGGCGCCTCATCATCCACAATCATCGCACGCAGCATAGGGATAAAACCTTTCGTCAACTAACTACGCCGGGCATCCGTCGCATGACGTTGAACCCGTAGCCTTTTATTTTACTCTTGAATGTCAAAGATGCTCTCTGACAAATCAAGATGAAGGAGCACTTTGGTGCCCTTGCCCGGCGCCGATTCGACACGCGTATAGGAGTGCGGCCCATAAAAGCGATGGATGCGCTCCGAAATATTGTGCATGGCCACACCGGCGCCGCCACCCTGGGGAGAGCTGGCGTCGGGACGGGCAGAGCGCTCGTCAAACAGTCTGGCGGCGGTACCCTCATCCATGCCCACGCCATTATCGGCCACGGCAATCAAGATTGCATCCTCGCCGTCTTGGTGAACGGTCACGTCGATCCTCAGGGCGTCGTCATCGCCCATACCATGACGTACGGCGTTCTCGACAATCGGCTGGATCACGAACGCCGGCACCAGCGTATCTTCCACGTCCTCGGACACATCGAACGTCGCAAGCACGCGGTCCTCGCCAAAGCGGGCCTTCTCAAAGGTAAGGTAGCGCTTGGTCTGTGCAACCTCGCGCGAGACCGGAATAAGCGATCCCGAGTTGTCGAGCGTGGCACGATAGAACGATGAGAACTCACGAAGCAGTTCGCGGGCCCGCAGCGGGTCGGTGCGCGTAAACGATGCAATGGTGTTCAGCGTGTTGAACAGGAAGTGCGGGTTAATCTGCGCCTGCAGCGCACGCACCTCGGCGCGCGCTGTGAGTTCCTTTTGCACCTCGAGCTCGTGGATGGCGAGCTGCGTGGACAAGATCTCGGCAAAGCCCGAGGCAAGCGCGTACTGGGTACGGTCGACGGCGCGCGGGGTCTTGTAGTAGAACTTGAGCGTGCCGACGGTACGATCGCCCACCTTGATGGGGGCGATAATGCCGGCGGGGACTTGGTTGTGCGAGCCATCCGAGCCCACGACATCCACCATACGGTTGAACGACTGCACGATGCCATGTTCGATAACGTAGCGTGTGGCAAGCGTGTGGATGGGAGAATCTGGCAGTAGTTTTTCCTCAAACTCGCCCGCGCAGGCCAACACGTTGCCCTCGTCGGTGATGGCCACCGTCATGGCGCGCGTCTCGGGCAAAATGCGCCGGCACACCAAACGCGCCGACTCCTGCGTCAGACCGCCCTTAATGTCCTCGAGCATGGCCGAGGCCACCGAGAGCGTCTCCTCGGTGTACTGGGAGCGCACCGAATCGGGATTGAGCGTCAAAAAGATAAAGATGCACAGAAAGATGCACAGCAGCGCGCAGGCAATCACCGTGGCGATCGGCTCGATACCGGTCACCAAGGCAAAAATAAAGTACACCAGCACGCAAATGGCGCAGGCAACGGCAATGATGCGAAAGATTGATATTGAACTATCGCGCTGGGCGCGGCGGTCGATCATTCGGCCCCCTCCAGGATACTGATCAGTTGTGCGTCACGCCAAAGCCCGTCCATGATCTTGGGCCAAAAGCTCTGGAAACGCAGGTAGCTTGCAGCGTTTTGGCGCGCATAGGCCTTTGCCTCGCCGATACCATGGCGCCAAATGCGCAGGTAGCCCTCATGCTCGCGGGTAAACACGCTGCGGACCATAGCGGTCTTGCGCACGCGGTCGTCGAGCTCGCGCGAAATCCACGGGCCCGGGTAGGGCATGAGCGATGCCGCCGTAACGGGAATGAGCTCCTTTTGATGCGCGGCGAATGTCAACTTGGCCCGTTCGTAGTACCAACGGTATACATCCTGCATAAAGCGCGGTGAGCGTTTTTCGGACTCCGGGGGCAGATGGCGCACGATCCACTCGCTATCGAACCACACGTCGTAGCCAAACATGCGCATGTTAAAGAGGTAATCCAAGTCCTCGCCGCGGGTGATAAACGGGTCAAAGGCTACACGCGTAAAGGCGCGGGCGTGCAGGGCCATCAGGCCGCCGCACACGTAGTTGGAGCGCGAGATGCGGGTGCCCGAGAGCGCCTTTTTCATCCAACGGTTGAACTCGATGCGCTTGGTCCACCAACGATGGCAGATGCCCGCCTTGTCCGTGGGAGCCAGCGGCGAGCCGTCGCGATCGTAGAAATAGCCGCTCTTGACCAAGATCGGCAAGCCCTGACGCGTCTGCTGCCCCAACGCATAGGTCGCGCGCTTCATAAAGTCGGCGTCGATGACAGTCTCATCGTCATCCAAAAAGATAACCGCGTCATGCCCCAGCACAGCGGCACAGGCTAACCCCATGTTGCGGATGGCACCGTAGCCTCGCAGGCTCACGCACTCGCCCGAACCCTTGGGCGCGATCTGAGCAACCCGGTCTGCGATGCGCGAGGCCTGGGTGTTGGTGACAACGGTGACCTTGAGCGTGGGATGCGCGTCGACAATCTCGCGCACACGCAGCGACACATCGGCTGTGGCAGAAACGGGACAAACCACCAAAAGGATGATGCGCGGGATGTCACGTACCTGCTCAAGCGAGGCCAGGCAGCGGTCGAGTTCGGGATTGTCGGCGTTGAGTCGCGTCGAATGGTCATAGGTGCCAGGGGCGTTTGCGCAAGCGTCATCGCCCGCCCAATACGTTGGAATCACGACCGTGGCGTTCATGCCTTACCCTCCCTGCAACACAAAAACGGGACGCCGCCAAACACAGGCGACGCCCCGCGACCTAGCTGATTCCATCATACCCACTTGGGCAAATCATTGCTCGCAAGTCGCAATGTTTATTGCGGATAACCCCAAAAGAGTACCGTGGACAGGCACAATAGCCGCTCGCTCCTATGCGGCATGCTCTGCCGCCCGAGTCATGCGGGACAGGCGGACCAGCAGCATAAAGCCAACGATCAGCAGCACACCAATGGAAAGGACGCCCAGCGACGGGTTGCCGGTCAGCGAGGTGACGACCGACACTAGGAAAGTGCCCATGACGCTTGCATAGCGACCGAAGATGTCAAAGAAGCCGTAGTACTCGTTGGACTTTTCCTTGGGGATAATGCGGCCAAAGTAGCTACGGCTAAGCGCCTGCACGCCGCCCTGGAACAGGCCGACCATAATGGCAAGCACCCAGAATTCAAAGGCGGTCTTTAGGAAGAACGCGGCGAACAGCACAATGCCCATGTAGGCGGCGACCGCCACCAGGATCATGTTGAGCGTGCCCACGCGTCCGGCGAGCTTGCCGTAGATGATGGCAGACGGAAAGGCCACGAACTGCGTAACGAGCAGCGCCAGCACCAGCTGCGTCGAATCGATGCCCAAAGCCGAGCCGTAGCTGGTAGCCATGGAAATGACCGTGTGGACGCCATCGATATAGAAGAAGAACGCGATCATGTAGACCAGCACGGTCTTGTTGTGGGCGATCTCGCGCATGGTGTGTCCGACCTCGGAGAACACACCGCCCACGATGTGGCCGATGGTGTCCTCGGGACCGCGCTCGCGACCGTACTTTTGCTTATAGGTGCGAATGAGCGGCAGGGTAAAGATGAGCCACCAGGCACCGGTGATGATAAACGACAGACGCGTTGCCAGCATGGTGGGGACGCCAAGAGCGGGGCCGCCCATGATGAGCGCCAGGCAGATGATGAACGGCACGGTGGAACCGATGTAGCCCCAGGCATAGCCCGAGCTGGACACGGCGTCCATGCGCTCGTCGGTGGTAATGTCGGGCAGCATGGCGTCGTAGAACGTCATAGAAGAGTTAAGGCCGATGGTGCACAGCACGTACACGGTCAAAAATGCCATGGCGGACATTGGGATAGCCTGCGCCAGGCAAAGCACCAGGCCCGTGAGGAAGAAGCCCAAGAAGAACTTGATCTTGTTGCCGGCGTAGTCGGCAAGCGCGCCCAGAATGGGCATGAGCATGGCGATGACCAGCGAGGCAATCGTCTGCGCATTGCCCCAGGCGACCACCAGGTCGGCCGAAGAAGCGCCGGTATTGATGGCGTTAAAGTAAATGGGCACCACCGAGGTATTGAGCAGCACGAGGGCCGAATTGCCCACATCATACATAACCCAGTTACGCTCGAGCTTGGTGTATTTCATGGACAGGGACCCTTCGTATTCGCCCGATATGCAGTTAGTTCATCGTACCCCAATTGTCCAGAACCGCCGGTAAGGATTCGGCAAAGGGGCACGCACGGGCCCTATTCCTCGCGGTCGAACTCCTCATCGGCATTGAGCACGCGACCGCTGTAGTTGACGTGACTGGTCACGGCATCCATGTCACCGGTCTCGATAAAACGTGCGACCGTGCACTCGTAATCGACCAGCGCGCGATCAAAGACCTCGGGGAAACTCTCGTTCGAGACCTCGTCGGTAAAGGGATTCTTCCATGTCAGATGGCCCAGGTTACCGGTGCGCTCGGGCAGCTCCGTCGTCACGCGATGGGCAAGGCCGTCGAGCAGCGAGTAGTCGTGCACCAAGCCCTCAACCAGCGAGATCGCGCGCGTCTTTGCGGAGCCGGCCGGCTCAATCGCGCGGTAAAGTCGCTGCATATTGGCAACGGCAGCACCGTACTCCCCCGCCGGAATGTCAATGCCGTACACGCGTCCGGCAACATAGCTCATCAGCACGCCGGCCACGCGATTGATGCGATCGGTAGTGACGATCTCGCCCGCCGGCGGGTAATCGTCGACCGTAGCGCCATCGCGTTTAAGCTGCAGCATCAGTACATCCAGGTCGCTCTCGATCACGGCATGGACCTGACTGCTCGAATCCTCAAGCTCTGAATCGGACTCCACGATGCCAAACTGCTGCTCATAGACAAAAGGATGGGCGTTGCGGTCGAGCACGTAATGAGACAGCAGGCCCAGCGCAAAGGCGCGACCCAAGCTGGCGTCGCGCGGCAGCAGATGCGACACGCCGTCGCGCAGGCACGCGAACTGGCGAGACACGCGCGACCGATGCATGACCTGCGCCAGCAGCGTGCAGTCGGAAACACGCGGTGTCAGAATGTGAAAGAAAAACGGGTCGGGGCCTTGGTTGCCCAAGATAAAGGCAATGCGCTCTTCATCGGACGTGATGACGCCCTGCGGAAGACGGTCGATGCTTTCCTCGCCAAACAGATGATGGGTGATAAGCGCGGGCATAATGATCCTTTCGATTTCATTCGATGCCACCCATTATGCCCACCGCGCGCCCATGCCAAACCTGCGATGGTAAACGACGGCACGCAGACCGTCTACGCAAGCCCCAAGTGTGCTTTAACCTCGGCAGCGCGACGGCGGGACACGGGCACCGTCGAGGTTACGCGATCGAGCCTGAGCTCCATAAGACCCGTGGAACCGATCTCGACATTGTGCACGTCTTCCAAATTGACCAGATAGCTGCGATGAACGCGAATAAAGCCCTCGGAGACCAAGCGACGCTCGAGCGAAGAGATCGACTCATTGATCAGGTACGTTCCCTCGGCGCAGATGGCGTTGCAAAAATCGGCGCGCGCCTCAAAGTAGCAGACGTCTGCGGCGGGAATGAACACCTTTTTGCCCCCGCGGTCCACCGTCAGACGCAAAGGCTGGCGCGGAGCGTGGATAACACGACGGACACCCAAGGCTGCCTCGATCTTGTCGAGTGCCTTTGACAGGCGTGCGTCCTCGACCGGCTTGACGACATAATCGACGGCATCGAGGTTATAGGCATCAGCCGCATACTCGGCAAACGCCGTCACAAACACAACCACCGGCGGCGTCTTTAGGTTCTGCAGCGTCTCGGCAAGCTCAATTCCCGAGCGACCGGGCATGGTAATGTCTAAAAACAACACGTCGGGCTTGTTCGACAGAATCGACTCCACGGCTTCGGTGACATTGCCCGCCTCGGCAATCTGACCCGCACGCGCATCCTTTTCCAACAGATAGCGTAGCTCAGCCCTAATGGGAGGTTCGTCATCAACCACCAAGATGTTCCAGCCTTCGGACATATGTGCTTCCCCTCTTTTTCTCTCAATCCAACCGCGTGCTACGCCGTCAACGGCGCGGGCTCATGCGGCTCGCCGTTCAGCTCGACGATGACCTGCGTTCCCACGCCCTCCTGGGACTTCACGCGCATGCCGGAATCTTCTCCGTAAAAGAAATGGATGCGCTGAAGCACGTTGAAGAGCGCCAGGCCGCAACCTCGCTTGACGGAGCCGTCGGCGGTAATGCTCTCGGGCTCCTCCAGGCGATGCTGCTCAAACAGATGCGCGCAGACTTCTTCGCTCATACCGATGCCGTCGTCCTCGACGATGATCTCCAAACCGTCATCGGTCTCGAAAGCCCTAACATGAATAGAAAGCGGCTCGGTCTCGCGCTGCGCGTGCTTGATGCAGTTTTCGAGCAACGGCTGCAAGATAAACGGCGGCACCATGCAATCGCGCACCTCAAAGTCGATATCGACCGAGACGCGCAGACGGCCGTCGCCATAACGAGCCTGCATAAGGTTGATATAGCGAGTGCCCTGTTCCACCTCGTGCTCGAGCGTTGTGAGGGTATCGGAATCAGAGAGCGTCTGACGGTAGTAATTGGAAAAGTCGATCAGCAGCGATCGCGCCTTGTCGGGCTCGGTTCGAACGAGCGACACGATCGTGCTAATGGTATTGAATAGAAAATGAGGATCGACCTGCGATTGCAAGGCGCGCAGCTCCACGCGGGCCGTAAGCTCGTCCTGGCGCTCGAGCTCAAAGCTCGCAAGCTGCGTGGAAATGAGGTCGGCAAAGCCCGAGGCAAGCGCCGTCTGGCGCATATCGATGCTGCTCAGACGGGGATAATACAGCTCGAGCGTGCCCACGCAATGCCCGCGCACGGTAAGCGGTGCGACAATACCGGCGCGCAGGCGCGGAAAGTAGCCACCCGTCTCGGTCGAGGCATCGCGCGAGAACACGCTTTGCTCACCGCTGTTGATCACGTTGAGCGTAGTCCGCAGTACCACCGGGGTGCCCGCGGGGCATTTTGCCGAGTCCTCGCCCCAGCTCGCCAGCACCTGCTTGCCGTCGGTAAAGCAGATGGCAGAGGCGATAGTTTCGGACAGGATGATCTTAGAGGCGCCCAGGGCAGCTTCGGGCGTAAGGCCGCGCGACGTGTAGGCGAATATTTTTGAAGCGATGGCGAGCGTGCGGTCGGTTGCGCTCGATGTGAGGTCGTCGGGAACGACAAAGACGTACGAGAAGAAGAAGCACAGCATGACCAAGCCGGCAATGACGACAACGGCCGGAACGGGATTGGGATTATCGGTTAGATCCCAGATGAGCAGCAGGATAAGCAGCGGAACGACAATACCGAGCAAGATGGCTTGAACCACATGCTGAGCGGTACGAAAGACCTTGGTAGAGTTGTAGCTCTTGCCCAGAATCAGCCTATTGAGATCCACCGTCATCTCCTTCTTACTGACGCACCCCATAGCAATAAAGAGGGCCGCAAGCGACCCTCTCCATTGCATTATGCAATCAAATACTGTGTTTTACATCAAGCCATCGATGAACGGTAGCTTAGGCGCTGTACTTGTTTGCCTCGCCGAAGGTGCCGGCCTCGACAATCCAGCCGTCCTTCATGATGACGTCCATGTTGTCGGTGTTGAGCACGTGGATGTCGGCGGCGACGTCACCGTTGACGACCAGCAGGTCGGCGCACTTGCCGGCCTCGATGGAACCGGTCTCGTCCTCGATGTGGCACATCTTGGCACCGTTGAGGGTGGCACAGGTGATGGTCTCGACCGGGGTGAAGCCGATCTTGTCGACGAACTCGTACATCTCCTCAATGGAGCAGGTGCCGTACGGGGTGACGAAGGAGAAGGAGTCGGAGCCGATCGTCATGACGACGCCGCGCTTCTTGGCCTCGCGCAGGCAGTCGTAGTTGCGCTGCAGCTCCTTCTCGACCAGAGTGCCCTCGTACTTGTCGTGCAGCTCGGGAACGTAGACGGGCGGATAGGTGGCGTACCAGGTGGGCAGGAAGGCGATCGTCGGAGTGAAGAAGGTGCCCTGCTCGGCCATGAGGTCCATGGTGCGCTCATCGATATCGAAGCCGTGAATCAGCTGCTCGCAGCCAAAGCGAACGGAATCGTAGGCAGCGGCGTGGTTGTTGTAGCAGTGGCTCCACACGGGGATGCCGACCATCTTTGCCTCTTCGACCACGGCCTGAATCTCCTCGGAGCAGTAGTGCTGGTCGCGGCCGGAGTCCCAGCGCCAGATGCCGCCACCGGTAGCCCAGATCTTGATGGCATCGGGGTTCTCGCGCAGGCGACGACGGACGGCCTTGCGCAGATCCCAAGGACCGTCGACCTGATCGCCCCAGGGGTGCGATTCCTTGTTGAGCTCCTGGCTGCAGTGGTGCGAGTCGCCGTGGCCGGCAACGCGGCAGAAGCCAAGGCCGGTGGCCAGAACGCGCGGGCCCTTGAAGACGCCCTTGTCGATGCAGTCACGGATCTGGATACCAAAGCGGCCGATCTCGCAGACGGTGGTGAGGCCGTGGGTGAGGCAGTCGTAGGCCTGCTTGACGGCGACGGCCTGCTTCTCGAGGAGCGGCTGCATGACCCAGTCGGTGTCATCATCGGTCAAGTTGCCCGAGAAGTGCAGGTGGGTGTCGATCAGGCCGGGAAGGACGGTCTTGCCGGCGGCGTCGATGACCTCAACGCCCTCGGGAAGGTCCTGCATGGCGCCGGCGTACTCGATCTTGCCGTTGTCGTCGACGAGAACGAGGGAGTTCTCGACCGGCTCGGCACCGGTACCGTCGATGAGCTTGCCGCCAACGATTGCATACTTAGTGGACATGGTTCCTCCTTATGGATCCATATAGTGGGCGAGGCCGTGTTGGGTTAAGGCCTCACAAAGCTACCCAAGTGGCGCCGGGTTCGGTGCGCGGAAGAGAGGGTCCCGCGCACCTGATCCGCCCCGGCTCGGCGTTACTTTTTGCGGGAATTGGTGAAGGCCATGAGAGCCAGGCCGACGGCCAGCCAGCCGATCACGATGCTCCACTCCACCATGTTGAGAGAGGCGGGAGAGAACGGAATCACGAGCAGGCCGATGATGATAGCGCAGGCAGCGATAGCGAGGCCGATGCCAAACTTGCCGCCGGGCACCTCGTAGGGACGAGGTAGGTCAGGCTCGGTGAAGCGCATGCGCAGGCAAGCGAGGGCGACCATGCCGCAGGAGAAGATGAAGGCGAGAGCCGACACGTTGGTCAGAGGGATGAGCATGTTCTTGCCCAGGAACGGACCGACGACGGTGATGACACCCAGGACGACGCAGGCGAGCTTGGGGGCGCCGGACTTGGGGTCGACCTCGGCGAACTGCTCGGGCAGCTGGCCCTTGCGGCCCATGGCGAGCATGATGCGGCTCGTGGCGCCGTAGAAGGAGTTCATCGGGCCCATGGGTCCAAGCGTGGCGATGACGAGCATGGCCAGGTACAGGAGCATGTTGATGCCCTTGAGGCAGGCGAGCGCGGGAACCGGACTCTTAACGAACTCATGCCAGTCGAGGATGGTGCCAAACGAGTAGATACAGACCATGTAGAAGCCGCCGGCGGCCAGCAGTGCCAGGGAGATGATCTTGCCGAACTTGTTCCAGTTGAGGCCCTCGGCTGCTTCCTCAGCCTGCTGAGGAATGGTGTCGAAGCCGGCGTAGAAGAACGGGGTCAGTACCAGGACCGACACGATGCCGGCGAACAGGCTGGTGCTCTCGGTAGCGGCCTTGCCGCCGCCAGCGCCGGTGACCTGGGAGAACACGGGCATGGCGTTGTCCGGCGAGCCGGTGAACAGCGAGACGCCCATGGCGAGCAGCATGCCGCAGAGCAGGGCCTTGGTCAGGAAGGCCTGGAGCTTGGCAGCCGAGCTGGCGCCGCGGAAGTTGAGGAAGATGACGTAGACTGCAAAGCCGAGCGCGATCAGCGTCGGAAACAGGTAAACGTCGGCGCCCAGGATGGTGTAGAGCTTGACGGCGCGCAGCCACTCAAGACCGGGCAGGCTACCGAACATCTCGGACACGAGGGTCGAGATGGCGATGGCCTCCCACGGGCACAGGATGCCGTTGCCCAGGGCCAAAAGCCATCCGGTGATGTAGCTCAGCGTACGGCCAAAGCTACGATCGACATACTCGACGATGCCGCCCGAGATGGGGATAGCAGCCGTGAGCTCACCGAAAACAGCTCCGACGGGCACGAGGAAGATTGCACCCAAGAGGAATGCGATCATAGCGGGAACGGGACCGCCGCCCACGACCATCCAGTCGCCGACCTGCAGAACCCAACCGGTACCGATGATGGCACCGAAGCCGATGGTGAAGAAGTTCCAGAGCGAAAGCGTTTTCTTCATGCCGCCGTTATCCTCGACTGCAACTTCTGCGTTCTTGTCCGCCATTGTTCCCCTCCTTTCCTGTTTGACGCCCTTGGCGTCACCCCTTGCGCGGTCCGTTTTGCCGCGCGCTTTTATTCCATGGCTTTAAGATACGGCCTTGGCGCAGCAGCGCCGCTCGCAGCTCGACCGAAGGCAGAATTGCAAAACGAGCGGCACCGTTTTTGGGACGAACGGCGGGAGACGTCATTCGTCTTGGACGCTTTCATCTTGTCTGCTTTTGAATACCTGTTGCCGTGACGCTTGGCGCGCGGCGCGGCAACGTTCATACCATTTGTCAGGCTTTTGGCGCACATACCCATGTGTCGTGCATCTTTTTATGTAGGATAGACAAGTTACACATGAGGCAAGGTGATTCGAATGGCATACGGATACAATGACGGCGACCAACGGCCACAAAGCGTGCGCCTTGCCGGCCGCACCACGCCAACGCCCAGAAGCACCTCCGACAACGACAGCCCGCAGCGCCCCCAAGAGCAGCCCGGGGCTTCTTCGCGGCAACAAAGCCGTACCGTGCAGCAGTCAGACCGCGTGAGTACGAGCACACGCCAACGTCAGACCGACACATCGCAGCCACGCCGCTACGATCGCCGTAAGACCGACTACTACGTCAAGCGCTCCTTTTCGCGACCTCAACGCGATCGCGGCAATTCCGCCCCTCACCCCGCGTCGCACACCACAAGCCACGCACTTCCGGCCCGCCGCCTACGCCTTGCGCTTTGCTCCATCGCCGCCTGCCTCGTCTTTGTGTTTTTGGGATCCTGTATCTCCCACGGATCAGCCGGTCTTGAGCCCACTGCCGAGGACAAGCTGCTTAAAGCTCCCGTCGCGCCCGGTTACTCCTTTGCGTTCTCGACCCCACGCTCGCAATGGCAGGCCGGCGCCATGCCCCATATCTACCAAATTGACCCCGCATGGTCGGAGCTGCCCTATGCCGGCGGCACTATTCGCGAAAACGCTTGCGGTCCCACTTGCCTCACCATGGTCTATATCTTTAAGACCGGCCACACCGATAAGACGCCGGTCGATATATGCGCACTGGCCGAAGCCGGCAACTACGCCCCCACCGGTGCCACCGAGTGGTCGTTTATGACAGGCGGTGCGTGGCAGCTGGGGCTCAACGGAACACAGCTCTATAACGATCGCGAATCGATTACCCAAGCACTTCGCTCGGGTGCGCCCGTCATCGCCGCAGTGCGCCCCGGTACGTTTACCAACGTAGGCCACTACATCGTGCTCTACGGCATCGACGACGCCAACCAGATTGGCGTCTACGACCCCAACTCGGCCAGCCGCAGCGCCCGCCGCTGGGGCGTCGTAGAGGTCCTCAACGAAGTCGAAGCCATGTGGGCCTACTACTAGTCATTGGGGACAGACTTAAATGAGTGGTCATTGGGGACGCTCTTGTTTGACTAGTCATTTAAGAACGTCCCCAATGACTAGGTGAATAGCAAAAGCCCCGCAGTCGGAGCGGACTACGGGGCTCATGAAGAGAGGCTAGTTTGTGGGCGCTTTGCCTGGCGCCCACGAGAGAGGCAACAGAGTAGAGACTACTCGTGGATGCGGGTACCGGAGAGGCCGGCCATGGTCTCGGCGGCCTTGTCCAGAGCGCCGATGATGCAGGTGCGGCCCTTGCGGGAACGGGCGAACTTGATGGCAGCGCGGACCTTGGGCTCCATGGAACCCTTGCCGAACTGGCCCTCGTCGGCCAGGCGCTCGGCCTCGTCGGCGGTGAGGTCCTCGAGCTCCTCCTGGTTGGGCTTGCCAAAGTTGATGGCGACATGCTCAACGGCGGTCAGCAGGAACAGGACGTCGGCGTCGCAGTCCTCGGCCAGCAGCTCGCCGCCCAGGTCCTTGTCGATGACGGCGGGAACGCCCTTGTAGCAGCCCTTGTTCTCGTAGTCGCGGACGACGGGGATGCCGCCGCCGCCGCAGGCGATGACGATGAACTCGTTGTCGAGCAGGTTGAGGATGGAGTCGGCCTCGACGATCTTCTTGGGATCGGGGGAAGCGACGACGCGACGCCAGCCGCGGCCGGAATCCTCGACGAAGACCTTGGAGGGATCCTCGGCCATGAACTCCTTGGCCTGCTCCTCGGTGTAGAAGGGGCCGATCGGCTTGGTCGGGTTCTTGAACGCGGGATCATCCGGGTCGCACTCGATCTGGGTGACGACGGTGGCGGCGTGCCAACGCTTATAGCGCTTGTGCATCTCGCGGCCGATGCCCTGCTGCAGGTGATAACCAATGTAGCCCTGGGACATGGCGCCGCACTCGGGCAGCGGCATCTCGGGGGTACCGATGGCATCGTGGGCAGCGGCGAAGGCGTTCTGGATCATGCCGACCTGCGGGCCGTTGCCGTGGGTGATGATGATCTCGTTGCCCTGCTCGATGAGGCCGAGGAGGGCATGGGCGGTGTTGCTCACGGCCTCGATCTGCTCGACGGGGTTGTTGCCGAGGGCGTTGCCGCCAAGGGCGACGACAATACGATCGGGCTTGCCAAGAGGCTTAGACATTGCTGGAATCCTTTCTGTAAAAGGCCTACAACCCATTAATAACCCGCGTCCGTGCGATACGCGAGTTTATTAAGGTTTATATTCTCTTTATCGCTCATTTTATTCATTTTGAAAATAGCGGAACGGTGAACGGTCGTTTTTATCCGCTCAGCGTACAGAACACCAGCTCAGACATATCTACGCCATTTACGTGCAACTTTATTTAAATGCAGCGAGGATTATGTCGGATTATGCAAACTACATCTCTGCTAAACACAAAACGGACAGCGCAATATCTTACTCGCACTATACGAGATTCTATGCACATATAAGTCGAGTATGCACCCCTGCAAAAACAAGGGGCTTTTCATCCAACAAAAGGAATAAAGAAGAGCTCCGAAAAAGCGGCAACGGCCAAGTCCCCCATCCATCCCCAAAGTGGCGCGAGGTTTCGCGGCAAAGCCGCGAAACAGCGAAGTGGACGGAATACCCGACCATCTACGTCCTTCATCCGCCCACACAATCCAAGGACGTAGTCGTAGCAGGATCTGAGGGCTGACCTTTGCGGACGCTCCGCAGGACGAAAGAACCCCCGCCGCACGTAGTGCGCAGCGGGGGTTCTTTCATGTCCGAGGACGTCCGCGAAGGTCGGCCCTCAGATCCTGCGGTGGGAGACCTAGGCCTCGTTGTACACCGTCTTGAGCTTCAGCAGGTGAGCGTAGCGGTCCATAGCGGCCTGCTCGTTCTCCTTGAAGAGCTCCTCGGCGCGCTCGGGGAAGGAACGCGTCAGCGAAGCGTAACGGGCCTCGTTCATCAGGAACTCCTGATAACCGCCCGCGGGCTCCTTGGAATCGAGCGAGAACTTCTTGCCGGCAGCAGCCTCGGGGTTGAAGCGGAAGAGGTTCCAGTAACCGCACTCGACAGCCTTCTTCATCTCGGCCTGGCAGTTCTGCATGCCACCCTTCTTGATGGAGTGCATCTCGCAGGGGCTGTAGCCGATGATGAGGGACGGACCGTCGTAGGCCTCGGCCTCGTGGATGGCCTTGAGGGTCTGAGCCGGGTTGGCGCCCATGGCGACCTGCGCCACGTAGACGTAGCCGTAGCTCATGGCAATCTCGGCCAGGGACTTCTTCTTGGTCACCTTACCGGCAGCGGCGAACTGAGCAACCTGGCCCAGGTTCGAGGCCTTGGAGGCCTGACCACCGGTGTTGGAGTAAACCTCGGTGTCGAAGACGAAGACGTTGACGTTGTGGCCGGAAGCCAGGACGTGATCCAGGCCACCGAAGCCGATGTCGTAGGCCCAACCGTCGCCGCCGAAGATCCAGAAGGACTTCTTGGTGAGGTAAGCCTTGTCGGCGAGGATCGCCTTGGAAGCGTCGCAGCCGCACTTCTCGAGCTCGGCAACGTAGGCAGCGGCAGCGGTCTTGGAAGCCTCGGCGTCGTTGACGGAGTCGATCCAAGCCTGGCCGGCAGCCTTGAGCTCATCGGACGGACCATCGGCAGCGATGATGTCCTGGGTAGCAGCGATCAGCTTGTGCTGGACGGCCTCGTAACCGACGGCCATGCCCAGACCGTGCTCGGCATTGTCCTCGAACAGGGAGTTGTTCCACGCCGGGCCGTGACCGTCCTTGTCCTTGCAGTAAGGAGCGGTGGCAGCGGGGTTGCCCCAAATGGAGGAGCAGCCGGTGGCGTTGGAAATGAACATGCGGTCGCCGGCGACCTGGGTCACCAGACGTGCATAGGCGGTCTCGGCGCAGCCGGCGCAGGAGCCGGAGAACTCCAGGTAGGGCTGCTTAAACTGGCTGCCCTTGACGTTGGCCGCGATGAGCTCCTTCTTCTCGGAGACGTTCTCGACCATGTAGTCCCAAACGGGCTGCTGGTCCATCTCCTGCTCGGTGGGAACCATCTCGAGGGCGCCCTTGGGGCAAACCTTGACGCAGTTGGTGCAGCCCATGCAGTCGAGCGGGGACACGGCCATGGTGAACTTCATGCCCTTGGCCTTGGGGCCCATGGCGTCGAGCGTGCGGGTAGCCTCGGGCGCGGCGGCAGCCTCGTCCTCGGTCATCGCGAACGGACGGATGGTGGCATGCGGGCACACGTAGGCGCACTGGTTGCACTGGATGCACTTGGTCTCGTCCCAATGGGGAACGACCACGGCGACGCCGCGCTTCTCGTATGCGGAGGCGCCCAGCTCAAACTGGCCGTCGGCGCAACCGACGAAGGCGGAAACGGGCAGGCTGTCGCCATCCATGCGATCGATGGGCTCGAGCAGGTTCTTGACCTGCTGGGCGATAGCGGACTTGGTCTCCTCGGAGAGCTCGACGGGAGCGGCATCCTCGGCAGTTGCCCAGTCGGCCGGAACCTCGAACTTACGGAAGGCGGTAGCGCCGGCATCGATGGCCTTGTGGTTGGCGTCGACGATGGCCTGGCCCTTCTTCATGTAGGACTTGGTAGCCGCGTCCTTCATGTACTGCAGGGCGTCCTCGGCGGGCAGGACCTTGGCCAGCGCGAAGAAGGCGGACTGGAGCACCGTGTTGGTGCGCTTGCCCATGCCGACCTTGGCCGCCAGGTCGATAGCGTCGATCAGGTAGACGTTGACGTTGTTGTTCGCGATGTAGCGCTTGGCCACGGCGGGCATGTGCTCGGCGAACTCCTCGTCGCTCCACTGGCAGTTGACCAGGAAGGTGCCGCCCGGCTTGACGTCGCGGACCATCTTGAAGCCCTTAACGATGTAGCTGGGGTTATGGCAAGCGACAAAATCGGCCTTGGTCACGTAGTACGGCGAACGGATCGGGGAATCACCAAAGCGCAGGTGCGAGACGGTGACGCCGCCGGTCTTCTTGGAATCGTACTGGAAGTAGGCCTGGACGTACTTGTCGGTGTGGTCGCCGATGATCTTGATCGAGTTCTTGTTGGCGCCGACGGTACCGTCGCCACCCAGACCCCAGAACTTGCACTCGATGGTGCCGGGGGCTGCGGTGTTGGGCGCATCCTCGACCTCGGGCAGGCTCAGGTTGGTCACGTCATCGACAATGCCGATGGTGAACTCGCGCTTGGGCTCGTCCTTCTTGAGCTCCTCGAAGACAGCGAACGCGGACGCGGGAGGCGTGTCCTTGCTGCCCAGGCCATAACGGCCGCCGACGACCTTGATGCCCGTCTTGCCGGCCTCGTAGAGAGCGGAGACGACGTCCTGGTAGAGCGGCTCGCCGATGGAACCCGGCTCCTTGGTGCGGTCCATGACGGCGATCTTCTGGACGGTCTCGGGGAGAACGTCGACGAAGTGCTTGATGGAGAACGGACGGAACAGACGGACCTTGACCAGGCCGACCTTCTCGCCGTGAGCGTTGAGGTAGTCGATGACTTCCTCGAGCACGTCGCAGAAGGAGCCCATGCACACGACGACGCGGTCGGCATCGGGAGCGCCGTAGTAGTTGAACAGGCCGTAATCGGTGCCGAGCTTCTCGTTGATCTTCTTCATGTAGCCCTCGACGACGGCGGGAAGCTCGTCGTAGACCTTGTTGCAGGCCTCGCGGTTCTGGAAGAAGATGTCGCCGTTCTCGTGGCTACCGCGGGTATGCGGGTGCTCAGGGTTGAGCGCGTGATCGCGGAAAGCCTGGACGGCGTCCATGTCGCACATCTCGGCCAGATCCTTGTAGTCCCACATGGCGACCTTCTGGATCTCGTGGCTGGTGCGGAAGCCGTCGAAGAAGTTAAGGAACGGGGTCTTGCCCTCGATGGCGGCAAGGTGAGCCACCGGCGAGAGGTCCATGACCTCCTGGACGTTGCCCTCGGCGAGCATGGCGAAACCGGTCTGGCGGCAGGCCATGACGTCGGAGTGATCACCAAAGATGTTCAGGGCGTGCGAAGCGACGCAACGCGCGGAGACGTGGAAGACGCCCGGGAGCTGCTCGCCCGCGATCTTGTACATGTTCGGGATCATCAGGAGCAGACCCTGAGAAGCCGTGTAGGTGGTGGTCAGAGCACCGGCGCCCAGCGAACCGTGAACGGTACCGGCTGCACCTGCCTCGGACTCCATCTCGACGACCTTGACCGGGGTGCCGAAGATGTTCTTGCGACCCTGGGCCGCCCACTGGTCGACATGGTCGGCCATCGGGCTGGACGGCGTAATGGGATAGATTCCCGCTACCTCGGTGTACGCATACGAAACATATGCGGCCGCCTCGTTGCCGTCCATAGACTTAAACTTACGCGCCATATACCCCTCTCCTCTCATATAGGTATACAGGCCCCGGCGATCGCCGGGATGTTGGCGTGATGGGATTTACGCTGTTGCTTCCAATCATCTGGCAGGCAGGCTCAGCAGCAGGTACATGGCGTGGAGAGAAGACATGCCGAGGCGAGGGGCAGCTGATGCGCCCTACAGGCCCGACCGCCCGTCTTGCACATGACCGAGCGCCGCAAAGGCCGCATGCCGGATGCTCCCGGGCACGCCCCGGCGATGGGAAGCGCCCGCAACGGAAATCCGCATGCGGGTTTATTGTACCCCGCCTTCAAGTGTAATTTCGGCAAATATAGGCGGGCGGTAAAGGTTTACCTTGGGTGACTGCCAAGGGCCAAAATGGCCTCTCCATCCCCAGGCTACCGGCTCTGGCGCGCCAAGGAGTGTCCCCAGCCGGCAGAGAAAAGGAACGTCCCTATCCGCCGGCTAGAGAGCACCGAAGAGAATGGCGTAGGTAGTGGATTCGCCGAGCTTGAGCTCGTCGCCGGGATTGAGTTGGGCGGAACGGCCGGGCTCGACCTGAATGCAGACGCGCGTGGCCCCGTTTACCACCACGGTTCCGTTGGTGGACGACAAGTCCTCGACGTGCCAGATATTTTGAGCATCGCACCAGATATGGGCATGGCGGGCCGAGACGTCGTCGGTGATGCCGCCCTCCCCCGTTGCCAGCGCGCCGATCTCAACGCCTTCCTCACTCGGCTGAATCCAGCGCGGGACGCTCACCACGTAGCCGTTTTGCACGCACAGCAGTCCCAGCGGATGCGCCGGCGCGACCTCGTGCTCGCCCGCGACCGAAGATGTGCTCAGCGAGCGCGGCGTCGACGTGTCGCCGCCACGGGTCGCATGAGCGCGGCGGCTCGCCCGACTTGGAACTAAGGCGGGCGTGAGAGCAAACGGCATAGGGAACGAATCTTGCGGATGTACTCCTCGACGTCAGGCAGGTAAGCCCCACGAAGTCACCGGGGAGGCCCAAGCGGCCCGGCACCACTTCCAGATTCTGACCAGGGCGAGTCGTTCGCCGGTGGCTGAAGGCTCGCTCCCACCCAAAAGGGGAGATTCGCGTTGTTCCCCAATCGCTCTCGCATCTTTCATTTTGCTCGAGGTGGGCTATAAAAACTTTCCTGGTGAAAGGCGGCGATTGGTTTCCTTTCTTTCTAGAGGAGCGCGCCTGTAATCTGTTTTCATCCTAAATCAAGTTAAGATCGGACCTTCCAGAGGCAAGTCGACTCAAACTGCGAGGCTCCATGTTGGAATAAAGAGCGCTGTCGAAGTGCCAACAACACAAAGCTTGCCAGTCTCAAATAGAACCTTTTGGGAGTCCGATTGGGCCGCACACCGAATCCCCGCTGGTAGTTTTTTATAGCTGCGCAACAATAAACAAGGTTAGTGCCAGTCCAGCATGAAATTGAGGAACGTATGCATTTTTTCTCAGTAAGTGATCGTCGTTACTGCTTCGATGAGGTCACTCGCAATTGCTTTCAGGTTGACCAAGCATCAGAAGATGCGCTTCGCATATTTGAAGCATCAGGAAGAACGGTCAACTCGAAGTTGCTAACAAAGTCACTTGCTGCGAAAGGCTACGACCAAACGACCATAGCAGAACTTGAAGACGACATTGATGAGTATCAACGATTGTCTGAGCGGACTTTCTTAACAAAAGACACGCCTCGAAAACTTAGATCCATCGAACTCCACGTTTCACATGCATGCAACCTTGGTTGTAGTTACTGTTTTGCCGGTAAAGGAGATTATGGAACGTCTCCTCTGCTGATGACAGACGAGATAGCCTTCAAGGCGGTCGACTACCTCGTCGCAAGTTCATCGGAAAACGAAACGCTTGCGATCGTCTTTTTTGGTGGGGAACCCATGATTAACGAGCCGCTGATATGGAAAACGGTCGACTATTCAAAAAGAATATACCCCAATAGAAACTTTACCTATTCTATTACGACCAACGGAACGCTTTTGAATGACACTGCTGTGAATTCTTTCAAGGAGCACGGGTTTTCTGTTCTGATTAGTCTCGATGGTACAGGATGCAAGCACGATGCATCGCGCCCGTACAAGACGGGAGGCGGCTCTTTCTCCGATATCGACAAAAACGTTCGTCGTTTTTCCGAGTCGTTCCCCTTCGGCGCAAGAGCGACCTTAACAAATAATAACTGTAACCTTGTTGAAGACTATCTTCAGTTTAAAGAGATGGGCTTCAGAAGGATTTACTTCTCGCCCGTGAGCTCATTCGATGAGAATATCAAACTCGACGAACACTCATTAAACAAAATCAGGGCGGGCCTAATAGATTTGGCGGATCAATATCTCAAACAGATTGATCAAGGGGAAAAGCCCTTGTTTAGAACATTGAAAACTGCAGTTGATTTGATTATGAGCAACAGGATCGCCTTTGTCGGATGCGGGGCTGGCAGGCGTTTTATTTCCGTGACTCCCGAAGGGGACGTATACCCCTGTCACAGGTTTGTCGGGATGATGCGATTCAAAATGGGCAACATCGTCACCGGAATTGACGAAACTAGGTATATTGAAAACTGGAGTCAGGGTGTCGAAAAAAGAATTGACTGTACGGACTGTTGGGCTCGGTCTTTCTGTGGTGGGGGCTGTAGCTGGGAGGCTGCAGACGAGCACGGCTACTTGCCCAAGAGTCTACACCCTGCATCATGTGAATATAGAAAAATGTGCTACGAGATGGCTTTTGACCTTATTTCCCGCCACTCATCTTCGCAGGAGAAAAATCAACGAGAAGCTACTGTATCGGAATAAGCGGTTCAGCGCATTGCTTTCACCATTGTGGAGGTGTTCGTTCTTCTGATTACCGTCTGCGAAGCTTATTGCTACGTTCGCCGAAACCATTCTAGAAATATGGTGAACTAGACATCTTGGTTTGTTATACACAATATTGAGGTTTTCTGCACTCAAAGGGAGGTAGTCGTGAAGCATATTCATCCGATTAATCCAGGAAGTGGCGACGAGGCAGGCGTGAAGCCGATGTCTTTTGACTGCCTCTTGGGCATTACTGACATCTGTACTGTTTATGATAAAGCAGATGGCTGTGGTGCATACGATTACTGCGACTATGACATGGATGGCGGCAGCATCTGCGTTGTAGATCACTGTGGCATTGATCAAACGTAGTCTCTAATTGGATTAAGGTGAGGAGCTGTTATGAAGCATATCCATCCTGTTGGTTCAAATGAACATCCTCCCGTTGAGCCTTGTTGTCTTGGAGTTGATATATGCAATTTTTACGACATCGCCGAGTGCCCTGTTGCGGATTGGTGCTATGTCGATAAAGAATCAAGCTGTGTTTTGCCAGCAGATTGGTGCGATCCAGTTGACGAGTAGTTTTGTGGCTAGGAACTATTTGGTCCAAATCAGAATAAGATGGGAACAAATACCAAAATCTCGTGTCTGGGAGGAGTTATGCCATTATTGCAAGGTCTCGTCGGATTAGCCTTTATACTTGCGTTATATCTGGCACCTTTTTTAATTCTATTCTTCATTATCCGACTCTTTCTTCGGAGAAAATAGGAGTGTCACGCAAACATTAGCGTAGCTTTCTTCCAATATGAGCCGAGCATTGGCAAGTGGAATAAGAAGCCCGACCGTTCGCCACATGAAAGTGAACTGCGTCCCAAATCTTGGACGCCCTAAATAGCGACTAGGCCGCGAGAGCCTGATTCCGGTACTCCTCCGGGGTCAGGCCCTTCAATCTTACCTGCCTCCGGCTCGTGTTCCAGTGGACTATGTATTCCTCCAGGTCGCGTTTGAAATCCTCGAACGTCTTCCACTCGCGGCCCCTGTAGAACTCGTCCTTGACGTGGCCGAAGAGCTGCTCGGTGGCGGCATTGTCGATGCAGTTCGCCTTCCTGGACATGCTCTGGACGATACCGGCGGCCTCGAGCCTGGATGTGTATGAGGC
This sequence comes from Collinsella sp. CLA-ER-H8, assembly GCF_040092335.1. Classification (NCBI taxonomy): domain Bacteria; kingdom Bacillati; phylum Actinomycetota; class Coriobacteriia; order Coriobacteriales; family Coriobacteriaceae; genus Collinsella; species Collinsella sp. CLA-ER-H8. Next base: position 50,330 of record NZ_JBBNLU010000016.1, read on the forward strand.
GTGCTGGTACTGCCAGCCCCGGTCCGAGTGCATGGTCGGGGCGGCGCCCTCGGGGATCTTGGACAGCAGCTCGTCGAGCATCCTCACCTGCTGGGACATGTCGGGCGTGGTCGATATGTCGCTCGCCACGATCTCCTTGGTGCAGAAGTCCGGCGTCGGGGCCCAGTAGGCCTTGCCGCCAGCCACCTTGAACTCGGTGACGTCCGTCCCCAGCTTCTGCCACGGGGCCCCGGCGTCGAAATCCCTCGCGATCACGTTCTCGAACGTCCTGCCGACGACGCCCTTGTACGAGTTGTACCTGTGGTAGGCCGTCTCGCGTCTGATGCCGCAGCGAATCCCCATCTCGCGCATCATCTTGAGCACGGTCTTGTTGGCTATCACGGCCCCCTCTTCCGCCCTGAGGCACATCGCTATCTGCCGGTGCCCGCAGCCGTTGGCGGTGCGCGAGAAGATCTCGGCGGCCGCCTCCCGGAGCTCGGCGCGCGTGGGCCTCGGCGGGTGCACGAGGGCGTAGTAGTAGGTCGACCGCTTGAGCTCGGCGCATGCGAGCAGGTGCCCGAGCGCGTGCCCCTCGGCGCGCAGGGCCGCGACCGCTTCGGCCTTCGCCCTGGTCAGAGCCCGTCCCTCTCGACCAGGGCGCGTAATTTTTTTAGGTAGGCCACCTCGGCCTCGAGCCTACGGCACCGCTCCTCGAGCTCCTCCTCGCGGGTCCGCGGCCTCGCCCTGGAACCGCTCGGCCGGCCCTTGGGCCTCGGGCGCAGGGCCTCCGCGCCGCCCTCGCGGTATAGCGCGCACCACTTCTTGAGCGGCGACATCGACATTATGCCGAACGCCGCCATCGCCTCGGTCTTCGTCATGCCGCCGTCGACGACGGCGGAGGCGGCGGCGACCTTCTGCTCGTATGTGTACCTGCCCTGCTTTCCGTCCATGCGCAGCAGCACCTCGCTCCCGAATGCGCGGTATATCTCCTGCCATCTTCTCACGGCTTCCGCGGGAAGCGAAAGGGCAATCGCGGCAGATTTATACCCGTGTCCGAGCTCGAAGAGCCCTATGGCCGCCTTCCTGGCCTCGACATCATGCTTCACCCTCAAATCAACGCGCATGAAGAAAGTGGAGTGGGAAGGATAAACTGGACTTTCTTTTAAGGATCCTCAAGCGTATTGCCGCTCGTATTCCACTGGAGACATGTAGCCCAGGGTGGAATGCATGCGCACCCTATTGTAATAGAGCTCTATGT
>NZ_JBBNLU010000017.1:0-41789 GCF_040092335.1 Collinsella sp. CLA-ER-H8
CCGCCCACCGGTCAGCGGCCAGAGCATGGGGGGCACGCCCGGTCCCGTTCCGAACCCGGAAGCTAAGCCCCATCGCGCCGAGAGTACTGCGGGGTCAGCCCGTGGGAGGCCAGGGCGCCGCTGACCGATGGACGGCACCGAGCCGTCGGATGACATGGAGAAGGGGGAGGCCTCGCGGCCTCCCCCTTTTTTGCGTTATATACACGTTGTACTTTGGGACCTAGCTCCCCCGTATGCGCTCTTACTGTTTGGCTGTATTTTGAGTCCATCTAGTGTATTTGAGCGATAATTACTCGCATTGGCGTTAGGGAGGGCTTGATGTTTACCGTATTTGTCTTGGGCAATATTGCTTCGGGTAAGTCGACTGCCTGCCGCTATTTCGAATCTCGTGGCGCTATGCTTATCGATCTGGATGAGCTTGCAAAATCTCTGTATGTGCCGGGCTCTGATATCGTCAATACTCTCGCGGATGAATTCGGTTGGGACATTTTGGATGAGGAGGGCGGCATTCGCCGCAGCATCCTCGGTTCTCGAGCTTTCGCTTCTCCTGATTCGGTCGCACGACTCAATGGCATCGTGCATCCCGTTCTGATTGAACAGCTTTCGCTTAGGATTCTCGATCCGGTTTGTTGTACGGTTTCATCTCCCCGTTACCCCTTTGCGGTGGTCGAGGTTTCTGCTCCGACTGGTTTTGAGGATGCATTTGGCTTGGCTGATGAAATTCTGGTCATTAGCGCCCCTTTGTCAGTTCGTCGCGAGCGCGCTATTCAACGTGGCATGGAGCCATCTGATTTCGATGCCCGTTCTGCTTGTCAGCCCGATGAGTCTGCGCTGTGCAATCTCGCTACAACGGTGATTGATAATGCCTCAGGCGATAATTCGCTCTTTGAGCAGCTTGACTCATGGCTTGCATGCCATGGGTTCGGGGATGTAGTGGATAAGGAGGAGGCTGATGCCTAAGACACGTTTCCTTACGTGGTATCGCCTTATACCGCTAGCTGCCGTTTTTGCCTTCGGCCTTATCTCATTCGTTTACTCGTATGCTCCTGCCGCTTTCTTTAAGCCGCTGTATCCGATTGACTACGAGGCGTATGTAAAGCAATCCAGTATTTCGCATAATCTGGATCCGTATCTGGTGTGCGCTGTCATTAAGTCTGAATCGAATTGGGATCCCGAGGCCGAGTCGAATCAGGGTGCTCAGGGATTGATGCAGCTGATGCCCGAGACTGCCCAGGATATGATCGCCAAGGGCCTTGTCGACGGTGGCGAGTATTCGGCCGACAACCTTAACGATCCGGCTACGAATATCGAGTTTGGCTGTGCGTATCTCTCGTATCTTCTAGCGTATTTTAACGGGTCGACTGACAGTGCCATTGCCGCCTATAACGCCGGCATGGGCAATGTCGACGGATGGGCGCAGCAGAGTACGTCGCTTCATAATGCAATCACCTTTCCCGAGACGCAGGCGTATCTGATTCGTGTCAATAATGCCTGGGCTCGCTACAAGACCCTCTATCCCGATCGGTTCGTATAGGACTATGCCTGCCGCCTGCGTATACTGCAGATATATGAGTTAGGAGTATCCATGGCGGAATTTGAAGTAGAACGCGTTGGTGGTGAACTTAAGCGCTTTGGCGTTGAAGGCTCTGACGTGCCGTTTAAGGTCGTGTCTCCCTATGAGCCTGCCGGTTCCCAGCCTAAGGCCATTGAGTCGCTTGTGCAGGGCGTGAGGGACGGAGACCGCTATCAGGTTTTGCTGGGCGTGACTGGTTCGGGCAAGACCTTCACGATGGCAAAGACTATTGAGGCCCTGGGAAAGCCGACGCTGGTCATGGCTCCGAATAAAACGCTCGCCGCTCAGCTTGCGAGCGAGCTCAAAGAGTTCTTTCCCAACAACGCTGTGGTCTACTTCGTCTCGTACTACGACTACTATCAGCCCGAGGCGTATGTGCCGCAAAGCGATACATATATCGAGAAAGACTCCTCGATTAACGAAGAGGTTGAGATGCTGCGACATCAGGCGACCGCATCGCTGCTCTCTCGACGCGATGTGATCGTTGTCGCATCGGTCTCGTGTATCTATGGCATTGGCTCTCCTGAGGACTATGCGGGTCTGGCTCCAAACGTCGACAAGAAGGTGCCGCTCGAGCGCGATGACTTTATCCATGCACTTATCGACATTCAATATGATCGCAATGACTATGACCTGGCACGCGGCACGTTCCGCGTGCGCGGCGATGTTGTCGACGTGTATCCGCCTTATGCCGAGCATCCGTTGCGGTTTGAGTTCTTTGGCGACGAGGTTGAGCTGATTGCCGAGATCGATGAGGTCACCGGTGAGATGCTTCGTGAGTACGAGGCCATCCCCGTATGGCCGGCATCGCACTACGTGACCGAGAAGCCGAAGGTCAAGGCGGCTCTGAAATCGATCAGCGAAGAGTGCGAGAAGCGCGTGGCGGAGCTCAAGGCGACCGACAAGTTGCTCGAGGCGCAGCGTCTGCAGCAGCGCACCGATTATGATCTTGAGATGCTCGAGACGATGGGCTTTTGCAACGGCATCGAGAACTACTCGCGTCATCTGGACGGTCGCAAACCGGGTGAGCCGCCGTTTACCCTAATCGATTACTTTCCCAAGGATATGCTCTGCATCATCGATGAGAGCCATGTGACGGTGCCGCAGATTCGCGGCATGCACGAAGGTGACCGCTCGCGTAAGGTGACGCTGGTGGAACACGGTTTTCGCCTGCCCTCCGCGCTCGATAACCGCCCGCTTCGTTTCGATGAGTTTGAGGCAAGGATACCCCAGTTTATCTATGTTTCGGCCACGCCGGGCGACTACGAGCTGCGGGTGAGCCAAAACGACGTGGAGCAGATTATTCGTCCGACCGGCCTGCTCGACCCCAAGATTGACGTGCGTCCAGTACGCGGCCAGATTGACGATCTTGAGGACGAGATTCGCGAGCGCGTTGCCCGCAAGGAGCGCGTGCTGGTGACCACGTTGACCAAGCGCATGGCCGAGGACCTGACCGACCATCTGCTCGACGCGGGCATTAAGGTCAATTACATGCACTCTGATACGGCGACAATGGACCGTGTCGAGATCCTGCGAACGCTGCGCGAGGGCAAGATCGATGTTCTCGTTGGCATCAACCTGCTTCGTGAGGGCCTGGATCTTCCCGAGGTCTCACTGGTGGCAATTCTCGACGCCGATAAGGAAGGCTTCTTGCGCAACCGCCGTTCGCTGATTCAGACGATTGGCCGCGCGGCCCGTAACGCCGATGGCGAAGTCATCATGTATGCGGACGTTGTGACCGATTCGATGAAAGAGGCCATCGAGGAGACGCGGCGCCGCCGCGAGATTCAGATGGCATATAACGAAGAGCATGGCATTGTGCCCAAGACGGTGCGCAAGGCCATCAACGACATCTCAAGTTTTATTGCCGAAGCCGAAAAAACCGTGGGTTCCAAGGGGCGCTCGAAGGGCGACTCCCTTGGCCATGGCGCATTCTATACGCCCGATGAGTCGGGCGAGGGCGGCGTGCCGGAAACGGTGGCACCCGAGCAGACACTTGCGGAGCAGTTGGAAGAACTGCCGCATGACGAGCTTGTGCGGATCGTCGAAACCATGGAAGAGGATATGCGCAACGCTTCTGCCGCCATGGACTTTGAGGAGGCGGCGCGCCTGCGCGATGCCGTCGTTCAGATTCGGGCGATGCTCGAGGGTGCGTCTGAGGACGAGACGATCGAGCGCTTACGTTCGCAGGCCCGCAAGGGTTCCACGTTCGCATCGGGCAGAAAACGCCAGGGTGCACGGTTTAAGAAATAGCGAACAGGCCCCGAGTTCCCTGTGGAGCTCGGGGCCTGTGTCTTTTGCGTGCTGGAATTCGTGCGCTAGAGGTCTGCGATCAGGGCTTCGGCACAACGAATGCCGTCGGTGGCCGCGCTCATGATGCCGCCGGCATATCCAGCTCCCTCACCGCAAGGGTAGAGTCCCGGGGTCGACACGGCATGGCACGTTCGGTCTCGGGTGACAGTAACCGGTGAGCTCGAACGAGTCTCCACGCCGGTAAGAACGGCATCGGGGCGGTCATAGCCTCGTAGCTTTTTTCCGAGTAGAGGAAGTCCCAGGCGGAGCGACTCGATGATATGCTGCGGCAGGGCTTCGTCAATTGCCGTCCAGGTCACACCGAGCGGATAGGTGGGCTTTACCTTTCCGGGTGCCTTGCTGGCGCGTCCTGCGAGGAAATCTCCGACGAGTTGTGCCGGTGCGTTCCAGTTGGAACCACCCAGGCGATAGGCGGCCGCCTCGCAGGCACGCTGGAGCTCGATGCCGGCGAGCGGGTCATCGTTGGGAAGGTCCTCAGGCGTGACGTTAACGAGCAGGGCGGCGTTTGCGTTGCGTCCGTCGCGGGCATTGAGGCTGGCGCCGTTGACGCACAGGTGGCCCTGCTCGGAAGAGGCGGCGACAACCTGCCCGCCGGGGCACATGCAAAACGAGAACACGCTGCGGCCGTTGGGAAGATGGGCGACGAGCTTGTAGGGGGCTGCTCCGAGGGCAGGATGCCCCGCCGAGGCTCCATATTGGGCTCGGTCGATGTCGCGCTGCGGATGCTCGATGCGAACGCCCATGGCAAAGGTCTTTTGTGCGAGGGCCACGTTGTGGTCCTTAAGGAGCTCAAAAAGCTCGCGAGCAGAATGCCCGCAGGCGAGGATGAGGTGCTTTGTCTCAACTGGCTCGTAAGCGGCGTCTTGGGACGATTGGACATCGATACCGGTGATGGCGCCAGACGCGTCGATGCGAATGTCGACGAGCTTTGTTCGATAACGGACGACACCTCCGAGCTGCTCGATGCGCTGGGATATAGCGGTGACAACCGTGGGAAGGATGTCGGAGCCAATGTGCGGCTTGGCATCCCACAGAATATCGCGGGGCGCGCCCGCCTCGACGAAGGTTTCGAGGATAAGGCGATGGGCGGGATTTTTGGTTCCCGTATTGAGCTTGCCGTCCGAGAAGGTCCCCGCGCCGCCCAGGCCAAACTGGATATTGCTCTCGGGGTCGAGGATGCGCTCCTTTAGAAAGAGGTCGATCGCCTGCGAGCGGCGAAATGCCGGGTCGCCGCGCTCGATAAGCAAGGGCTTAAGACCTGCTTCGGCGAGCGTGAGCGCAGCGAAAAGGCCGGCGCATCCGGCGCCGACAACGACGGGGCGCTCTTTGGATGCGTCGGAAATGGGGGAGGGGAATGAAGGCTCATCGTCTTCTATCGCGCGTACGCGCGAGCGGTCACGTTCGGAAACGCTGTCGACCACTTCTCGCTCGAGGTGGGGACTGGTCAGCTCAACACGAAAGCTCAGGATAAAATGGACGTCTCGTTTTTTGCGAGCGTCGATTGACTTGCGGTGGAGCTCGATGGACTTGATCTCGGAGTCCTTGCAACGTAGGACGCGCTTGGCGACTCGCTTGCCAACAATGAGGCAGGCATTTTCATCGCCGGCTTCATCGAGCGAAGCGTTGACTTGGGTGATTTCGATCATCGAGGTCTCCTTAGAGGCAAGAAAGAGGCCGTCCGGTATCCCAGACGGCCCGAATGCGTTTTTGATTATAGACTGCGCGGCTACAGGCTGCTTGCAGCGCGAATGCCCGAGAGCCATGCCCACGCAAGGTTAAAGCCTCCGCAATCGGCGTCGATGTCGAGCGCTTCGCCACAGACGTAAAGCGGGGCGTCGACAACGCTGCGCGCGCGTAGGCTGGGTGTTGAGATACTCTCGACAGATACGCCACCACGCGTGACCTGCGCCGAGCGCTCCTCGGCTGTTCCCTCGACGAGCAACTTAAAGTGCTTGAGGATCGAGACCAGGTGGATGACATCGTTGGAGCCTGGATGGCACTGCTCGAACGCCGTGCAGACGACGCGGGAGAGTTGCGGGGCGAGCATGCCGTCGAGCCAACGGGGATCGCGGGGCGAAAAGCCGCCGAGCAGCTCAACGCGCCGGTTGAGCATATCGAGCAGCTCGTCTTTGGAGAGGTCGGGGAAAACGTCGAGCAGGATCGTATCACCGCGCTGGATACGACGGGAGAGGTTGAAGACAGCGACGCCCGAGATGCCGAAGGCTCGAAACAGTACTTCACCGTCTTCGTGCCAGAGCTCACTATGGTTACGGGTGAGCGTCAAGCGGGCGCGGACGCGCAGACCATCCAACGTCTTGAGTGCCGCCCGATCGCCAACGACCGTTGCCGATACGGGGCAGAGGATGGGGCGCAGCGAGGTGAGGGGGAGGCCAAACGTATCGGCGATACCGGTGGGGTTGCCGCCCGTGGCGATAATTACGGCATGTGCCTCCAGGGCCTCGTTCTTGCGAGGGACATCGGCGAGCGCTTTCCGAAGCGAGCGGAGCTCCGATTTTCGGTCGTCGTGCTTCTTTGCCTTGAGTGCCCGCGCTGGACGGTCTATTTGGAGTGTCCAGCCTTCGGAAGCTTTGTGCGCCGAGGCAACGTTGGCTCCGCAGATTAAGGTGATACCTAGGCGGTCGCAAACGTTGAGAAGCGCGTCGCGCACCGATTCGGCGCGAAGGGAGCGCGGGTACAGCCGGCCTTCCTCGGAGGTTGTCATGATGCCCAGCGAGGAGAAGAAACCCATAAGCTCTTGTTCGGGCCGGGGGCCCATAACGGATTCAACGAATGCGGGGTGGTTATACCGCTGTGGATCAATCGATTCGTTGGAGAGGTTGCAGCGGCCGTTGCCGGTCGCAAGGAGCTTAAGGCCGCAGGCGACATCGCGCTCAACGATGCAGACGCTTTTGCCAGCTCGTGCGGCCGTAATGGCGGCGGCGAGGCCTGAAGCCCCGCCGCCGATTACCAGGACGTCATAGAAGGCGCTCGCGTTCACTTAGGCCTCGTCGGTCTCGTGCGGGGTAATGGCCTCGACGGCAGAGACTGCCTTGGGCAACATGCCATCGGGCAGTGCGGTCTCGACCTCGCCCTTATCGCAGGCCTCGGCGAGTGCCGGATTAATGGGAAGCTGGCCCAAGATGTCGAGGTTATAGCGCTCTGCGACCTCGGGGAGCTTGCTCTTGCCAAAGACCTCGATCTTCTTGCCGCAGTCGGGGCACTCAATATAGCTCATGTTCTCGACAATGCCCAGAATGGGGACGTTCATCTTCTCGGCCATGTTGACCGCCTTGGCGACGATCATCGAGACCAGATCCTGCGGGCTCGTGACGATGACGATGCCGTCGACGGGCAGTGACTGGAAGACGGTGAGAGCGACGTCGCCTGTTCCCGGAGGCATGTCGACCAGCAGGTAGTCGATGGGGCCCCATGAGGTCTCGCTCCAGAACTGCCTAATGGCGCCTGCGATGACCGGACCGCGCCAAAGGACGGGGTCGGTCTCGTTTTGGAGCAGAAGGTTGGAGCTCATGACCTTGACGCCGCGCTCGGAGATTTCAGGCAGCATGAGGTTGCCAAGGGCATGGACGTGGCGTCCGCTCATACCGAACATCTTGGGGATAGAGGGACCGGTGATGTCGGCATCGAGGACGCCGACCTTGTGGCCGTGACGGGCAAGCTCGGTGGCGATGGCACCGGTGACAAACGACTTGCCGACACCGCCCTTGCCGGAAAGCACGGCGATGACGCGTTTGACCTCGGACAGCGTATTCTCCTCAAATTGCGACGGCGACGTTTGTCCGCCGGCGGCCTGTGCGTGCTCGCAACCCATGTATGACTCCTTTGTATATGTTGGGGCCGGGGCCCCGTGATGTGACACGAGCGTCATTGTACCCTCGTTTGCGAGCGGGAGTCATTTACGATGCATTTGGGCCGAGCGTGCTTGCAATACGATGGGTCCAAGCGAATGGGCGGGCTTACTGAACTTTGCTGGCGAACTCGAGGTATTGCATGCGCTGCAGCTTGTCGATCGTCGAGGCGTATGGGCTGTCTTCAGATTCCAAGTCGTAGCGCAGCCCGTCGGCACCAAGGTAGCCGGCGACATTGATGGTGGGCACATCTGACCTTGTTGCAAGCAGAGCCTTTTGATAGTCGGTGAGCGGGGCGCCGATCTTATTAAGGGTAATGGCTGCAACCTCGTTTGCCCCGACGGTGTCGTAGACGTTGAGCTCGGTATTGCCGGCGATTTCATAGTTAGCCCAGACAAAATATGTCGACTGATAGATACGGAAAGCGTGGCTTGCCGTATCTTCCTGAGGGTACAGCTCGTCGTTGAGAGTCGTTGCGGCGCTCGGCTGATGGTCGCCAAAAAAGACAAGGACAACCGGTCTGCCGATATTGCGGAGCTCGTTGATAAAGTACTCGAGGTCCCGGTCGGATGCGTTGATGCAGGTAAGATAGGTGTTGAGCGCGCTATTGGTACCCTCGCTGGCTCCCTCGACCCAATAGTTTGTCAGCTCCTCGGCGGGAACGGTGCCATAGTCGTAGCCGCCGTGATTTTGCATCGTGACGTCAAAGATGAACTGCGGGGCTTCGTCGGTTCTAAGCAGGTCGAGTATCTTGTCGTAGGTGGCGTAGTCGCATACGCCGGCATGGTAACAGGGCGCACCTTCGAAATCGCCGATTGAAAGAAAGTCTCCAAAGCCCAGCTGCTGATAGATTTTATCTCGATGGTAGTTGACGGGGTTTTGCGGGTGCATAGCGGTAGCGGTATACCCAAGCTCCTTAAGGTCCTTTGCCAGGCTGTTGACGCCATTCATCTGATATAGCTGATAGGGGATTTTGCCTAATCCGACAAAGGCCGTTGTCGCTCCGGTCAAAAATTCGAATTCGGAGTTCGCCGTTCCGCCACCGGCGACCGAAGCGAGCATGGTGCCGCGAACAAGTGTGTCGGGAAGCGAGTTGTAGAATGCGGGGCCGGTGTACCCGGCCGCCTGGAGCTGCTCAAAGCACGAAAGGTCGCTAAAACTCTCATTCATGACGGCAACAATCGTCGGCTTGATTTCATTGAACTGGGCAACGGCCGCCGCGCGCTGCTCGCTCGAGCCATACGTGCTGTCGTAGGTGGCGGCGAGCTCCTGCTCGATGCTCTGCGCCTCATCGGGCGTATAGTCTTCGGGCTTCTCAATGGGCAACTCGTTGACCATTTCGGTGAACGAAGTGATAAAACCCTGAGACGCATACGTGGTGATGGGCTGCCAACGGTCAAATCCAAAATTCAGCGCCTGCTCCAAGTCGATGCTGGAAAAGCCCGAGAGCCCCACAACGGTCACTAGCAGAAAAGCGCAGAGGTTAGCGGCGATTGCGGGGAAGACATGGGTGGGCGTACGGAGCTTTCTCGGTCGGATAAGCGAAAGAAGCCCTAGGGAAATCTCCAGCAGGGCTAGAGAGGTTACGATTCCGGCGGTAAAGGTAAACTCGTATCCCTCGCTCACTTCCATTGCGGTGCCAAGGGCCAAGATATCGCTTGGCAGGATGGCCTCGCCTTTAAACGTTATGACGAAGTGCTCGGCAATGCCAAGGATGCAACAGGCGACGGGCACGAGGGCCATGACGCCTCCATGACGCTGTCCCAGCAAATAAAGGGAGAGCAGAACCGTCGCGAGCAGCCCGACGGAAAACCCGAATGAGTTGGCGGGAATGCGATAGAACGTTTCGTTACAGGCAATTTCGAGTGAAACGAACGAGAGCGCTGAAACAGCGGCGATGACAAGGATGTCACGGCAAATACAGGCAACCGTTCCCGTCGCAAGATCGGTTTGGTCGATAAGTCCCGAAACCAAGGGCTCGACAAGAAGTATGACGGCGGTAGCACCGAGCGCCGAATAAGAAAGGACCCATAGGGAATTGTCCTCATTTACGAGCAATTGATTCGTAATCCATGCAGCTACCATGCCGAGCGGGATGAGGAGCGTCGCGCACCAAAAGACGCGGGCAATGGGCGGCTTTTCATTGTGTTTGATTGAAAAATATACGCGCACCACGACGATGGCCACGATAAGGACGGCGATGAATATGGGCAGATTGGCCATGTCGCTCGAAGTGATTTCAAGGGGGATATCTTCGGTCATGGACGTTCCTCTGTTACGGCAAATTAAGTTCAGTATTAGATTACTGTAACCTTTCCACGGCATTTCGAGAAACAAAGCGCCCGATACGCAAAGCTAAAGGTCTGCGAATCTTGTATTACGAACATCTGTGCGCGTCGAGTGCGCTAAACTCATCGACAGTATGATTCGATGCAATAGGAGGCAAGGAGCTTCCATGTCTGATTCTTCTATCGTTATTCGCGGCGCTCGTGAGCACAACCTCCGTGATATCGATGTTTCCATTCCGCGTGACCAACTCGTGGTCATTACCGGTCTTTCTGGCTCGGGCAAGAGTTCGCTGGCATTTGACACTATCTATGCCGAGGGCCAGCGTCGATACGTCGAGAGTCTTTCGAGCTATGCGCGCCAGTTCTTGGGCCAGATGGACAAACCCGACTTGGATTCAATCGACGGCCTTTCGCCGGCGGTGTCGATCGACCAAAAGACGACGTCTAAAAACCCTCGCTCGACGGTTGGCACCGTAACCGAGATTTATGACTATCTGCGTCTGCTGTTCGCCCGTGTGGGCACCCCGCACTGTCCCGAATGCGGCCGCGTCATTGAGCGCCAGACGACCGACCAGGTTGCCGACAAGGTCTTGGCGGCGGGGGAGGGCCGCCGCGCGTTTGTGCTGGCACCGGTGGTGCGCGGGCGAAAAGGCGAGTATACCAAACTGTTTGAGGACCTTCGCGCCGAGGGCTTTAGCCGCGTGCGCGTTGACGGCGAAGTGCGCTCGCTCGACGATCCGATCGATCTGGATAAGAAATTCAAGCACGATATCGAGGTCGTGGTCGATCGCATCGTGATCCGTGAGAATTCTCTGGGCCGTATCGCCGAGTCTGTTGAGCAGGCGACCGCGCTGGCTCACGGCAATGTAAACGTGTACATGCTGCCCGATCGTGATGCTCCCGAGGGGACCGAGGGCGAGCTGCTGGAGTATTCGTTGGCCTTGGCGTGCCCGGAGCATGGACACTCCATTGACGATCTTCAGCCGCGTGATTTTTCGTTTAACGCTCCCTATGGCGCATGTCCTGAGTGCGACGGCCTGGGCTTTAAGAAAACCGTTGATGCCGAGGCGCTGATCGAGGACCCCTCGAAGTCCATTGCCGACGGAGTCTTTGGTAGCCTGTTTGGCAATTCGAACTACTATCCGCAGATTTTTGCTGCGGTCTGCAAACACTTTAAGGTGAGCGCCGATACGCCGTGGGAGGACTTGCCCCCTCGCGTGCGTCGTGCATTCTTGGATGGCCTGGGCGATACGAAGATCTCGGTCGACTACCAAAAGCTCGACGGACGTCGCAGCCAGTGGGATACCAAGTTTTCGGGCGTTCGCAACATCCTGTACGAACGCTATACCGAGACGACGAACGAGAACACCAAGGCGCGCCTGGAGAAGTACATTCGCGAGGAGCCGTGCTCGACCTGCCACGGCGCTCGTTTGCGCTCCGAGATGCTCGCCGTCACCGTGGGCGGCAAGTCCATTTACGAGGTTTGTTGCCTGTCGTGCCGTGAATCGCTCGAGTTTTTTGAGGGCCTGGAACTCACCGAGCGCCAACAGTTTATCGGCGGTCGTATCGTCAAGGAAATTCTGGAGCGCTTGCGTTTTCTGGTCGATGTTGGACTCGACTATCTGACGCTCGATCGTGCCTCGGCGACGCTTTCCGGTGGCGAGGCACAGCGTATTCGCTTGGCAACGCAGATCGGCGCGGGTCTCATGGGCGTGCTCTATATTCTGGACGAGCCCTCGATCGGTCTTCATCAGCGTGACAACGAGCGCCTGATCAAGACGCTCGAGCGCCTGCGCGATATCGGCAATACCGTTATCGTCGTCGAACACGACGAGGATACAATCCGTGCCGCCGACTACGTGATCGACATGGGGCCCGGCGCCGGTGTCAACGGCGGGCACGTAGTCGCGGCGGGAACGCCTGCTGATATCATGGCGTGTCCTGAGTCGATGACGGGCGCTTATCTGACCGGCAAACGAATGATTCGGGTGCCTGATGAACGGCGCAAGCCCGGTCGCGGCTGCCTTAAAATTACGGGCGCTCGAGCCAACAACCTCAAAAATGTTACTGCCAAGATCGAGTTTGGTACGCTTACGGTTGTTACCGGCGTGTCGGGATCGGGCAAGAGCTCCCTGGTTACCGACACCATTGCGCCTGCCCTTACGAATGCTATTCACCGTTCGACGCGCCCTGTGGGTCCGTATAAAAAAATCGAGGGCATCGAGTGTATCGATAAGGTTATTGATATCGACCAGTCGCCGATTGGCCGCACGCCGCGTTCCAACCCTGCTACCTATATCGGCCTGTGGGATGATCTTCGCGCGCTGTTTGCGAGTACGCCGGAGTCGAAGGCGCGCGGCTACTCGCCGGGTCGTTTCTCCTTTAATGTGAGTGGCGGGCGCTGCGAGGCGTGCAAGGGCGACGGGCAGATCAAGATCGAGATGCACTTCCTTCCCGATATCTACGTTCCCTGCGAAGTTTGCGGCGGTAAACGCTACAACCGCGAGACACTCGAGGTCACCTACCGTGGCAAGACCATCTCGGACGTGCTCGACATGAGCGTCACCGAGGCGCTGGCCTTCTTTGGGAATATCCCGCAGATTAAGCGCAAGCTCCAGACGCTGTACGATGTAGGCTTAGGCTACGTGAGCCTGGGCCAGCCCGCCACGACGCTCTCGGGCGGCGAGGCGCAGCGTGTGAAGCTCGCCAAGGAGCTTCATCGACGCCAGACGGGCAAGACGTTCTATATTTTGGACGAGCCGACGACCGGCCTTCATTTTGAGGACGTCCGCCAGCTGCTCGATGTGCTGCAGCGCTTGGTCGATGCGGGCAACACGGTGCTGGTGATTGAACACAACCTTGATGTCATCAAGGTTGCCGACCGCCTGATCGATATGGGTCCCGAGGGCGGTAACGGCGGCGGAACCGTCGTGGTTTCGGGCACACCGGAGCAGGTTGCGGACTGTCCGCAGAGTTATACGGGCAAGTTTTTGGCGCCGTTGCTCAGGCGTGACCGGGAGCGTCAGGCTCAACTTGATGCTCAATAAATAGGCGATTCAGTTTATGGGCGCCATCGACTCCTCGTGATTCGATGGCGCTTGCTGTGTCGAAGTGACGTATGCAGCCGAATTGGACATATACTTAATCTTTGCGTCCGAATGCGAGGGAAAGGATATGTCATGGCAAAGGCTGTAAAGACGCCAAAAACCAATGCGATGCGCGAGCTGGAAAGCGCCGGCATTTCCTATGTTCTACATACGTACGAAGACGATGGTGATGAGTCAGTGGGCCTGGGGGTCGCGATTTCGGAGCAGCTTGGCGAGGAGCCCGGTCAAGGATTTAAGACCTTGGTCTGCGTGACGCCGTCCAACGACCATGTCGTGTGCTGCATCCCTGTTGCCGATGAGCTCGATCTAAAGTCCGCCGCGCGTGCCGCGGGGGAGAAGTCCTTGGTCATGATGCATGTGAAGGATTTGCTTGCGGCGACTGGCTACGTTCGCGGCGGCTGCAGCCCGGTCGGTATGAAAAAACGCTACCGGACGCTCATTGATGAGACGTGTGTCCTTTGGGATACCATTTTTATTTCGGGCGGCAAGCGTGGTTATCAGCTCGAGCTTGCACCCGATGATTTAATTGCATTTTGCGGGGCGACGGTTGCCGCGATTACGAGAGAGGACTGAGCGATGCCGCAGGAAGAATTGAAGTGCGGAGCTCATTTTGCAAAAGAATCTGCGCCTCAGACACCCTCATCCGAAGTTTCTTCGTCGCGAGATGACACTGACGACATGGGCTCGTCGGACTACTCCACGGTTGGTCGTTCCGCTGGGCTTATGACCATCCTGACCATCGTGTCTCGCGTTACCGGTTTTATCCGCACGTGGGCAATGGCGGCCGCTATCGGCATGTCGCTACTCTCGTCCTCCTATCAGGTCGCCAACAACCTGCCCAATATGCTCTACGAACTCGTGATGGGTGGCATGCTCGTGACGGCGTTTTTGCCCGTGTACATGGGCGTGAGGCGTGAGCAGGGTCGCGAGGCCTCGAACGAGTACGTGGGCAACCTGCTCGGCATTCTGCTTTTGGTGCTGGGTGGCATTTCGTTGCTGGGGACCGTGTTCGCCCCGGGCTTTATCTGGACACAATCGTTCCTTTCGGGTGACGGCGGCAGCATGGATACCGCTGCGTTCATGTTCCGTTTCTTTGCCATCCAGATTCTGTTTTATGGTTTGGGTTCGGTGTTCTCGGGCGTTCTCAACGCACACCGCGACTACTTCTGGTCGACGTTTGCCCCGGTCCTCAACAATGTGATCGTCATTGCGAGCTTTATGGGTTTTGCGCCCGTGTCCGCACAGTTTGGCGAACGTGCCGGCATCATCTTGATTGCGGCCGGTACGACCCTCGGTGTCTTTGTTCAGATGGCATGTCAGATTCCCGCGCTTGGCAAGCACGGCGTGCATCCCCATATCCATATCGACTTTAAGGACCCCGCACTGCGCCAGACGATTGCGCTCGGTATCCCGACGCTGCTCGCCACGGTGTGCATGTTTGTCTCGACTTCTATCACCAACGCTGCCGCGCTGGTGGTCCAGCCCGAGACTGGTCCTTCCGTCATCGCCTATGCGCGCCTGTGGTACACGCTGCCCTACGCGCTGATTGCCGCCTCGCTTTCGACGGCGCTCTATACCGAGCTCTCTCACGACGCGCAGGAGAAGGATTACGACAGCGTTCGCACGGGCATTTCGCGTGGCGTCGCCCAGATGCTGTTCTTCCTGATTCCGTTCGCGCTGTACCTGATTGTCTTCGCGCGTCCGCTCAACATGATTTACTGTGCCGGCAAGTTTGATGAGTCCGGCGTGGCGCTGGTGTCCGAGTTCCTTGTCTACCTGGCGTTCTCGCTGCCGCTCTACGGCGTGGTCGTGTTGATGCAGAAGAGCTTCTCTGCCTTGCTCGACATGAAGCCCTATAGCCGCTATTGCCTGTATTCCGCCATCGGCCAGGCCGGCTCGGTTCTGCTGTTTGGCGTTGTGCTGGGCTTCGGTATGCCGGCAATCGCGCTTTCGTATGTCGTCGACTACGTGATCCTGGTCGGTTGCTCGCTGTGGTGGCTGCGTCGTCGTCTGCGTGGCCTTCAGGTCAAATCTATCCTGCATGGCGGTTTCTTTGGCCTTTTGCTCGGTGGCCTGGGCGCTGCCGCAGGCGCCGGCGTCATGTGGGCGCTTGAGCACTTTGTCGGGGCACTTGGCGGCTCGATTCTGATTACTCTTGGTTACGTTTGCGTTGCGGGTGTCGTCTCGCTTGCTGTTACCTTTGGCCTTGCCGTCGTCCTTAAGATGCCCGAGGTCTCGGCGCTGCTTCGTCGCAAGTAGGTGCGTGTGGCCGGTCACGACAACATTCCAACACTCGCCGAGCAGGTTTCGCGCGTTCCCACGCAGCCCGGATGTTACCTTTGGAAAGATGCCAAGGGCGATGTCATCTACGTTGGCAAGGCGAAAAACCTGCGTTCCCGTATGCGCCAGTACGTGACGCTGCAGGATGAGCGTCAAAAGATCCCGCTGATGATGCAGCTGGTGGCGAGCTTTGACTATATCGTGGTGGAGACCGAGCACGAGGCGCTTGTACTCGAGCGCAACCTGATCGGCCAGTACCATCCGTACTTTAATGTGGACCTTAAGGACGACAAGAGCTATCCCTTTATCGCTATCACCAAGAGCGACCTGTATCCCGCTATCAAATATACGCGCGAGCGTCATAAGCCGGGAACGCGTTATTTTGGTCCCTATACCGATAGCCGTGCGGCACGTGAGACGATAGATACGCTGCGCAAGGTTATCCCCATCTGCTCCGCATCCTGTGCGGAGTGGCGTCGTTGTCGTCGTATCGTCGAGTCCCACAAGGGCGAGGAAGACATCGTCAATATGATTTGCGCGCAAAACGGGCGCCCCTGCTTTGACTACCATGTCGGGCGCGGCCCGGGTGCGTGTGTCGGCGCGATTTCCCCGGCAGACTATGCCAAGAACGTCAAGTGTGTCGAGCGCTTTTTGTCGGGCCATCGCAAGGATGTCGTCGACGAGCTGACTTCCGAGATGGCGGATGCCGCCGAGGCACTCGATTTTGAGCGCGCGGCACGCGTCAAGCGTCGTTTGGAGGTCATCAGGGGTCTGGACGACCGTCAGCAAGTCGTTTTTCCCTCCAGTGTCGATATCGATGTCATCGGTTTCTATCGCGAGGAGACCATCTCTGCCGCTTGCGTCTTTGTCGTGCGTGAGGGCCGAACAGTTCGCACCTGCGAGTTCATTCTCGACAAGGGTCTTGATGTTGACGAGGAAGAGCTCCAGTCGGGCTTTCTTAAGCGCTATTACGACGAGACGGCTGATATTCCAGCTGAGATAAACCTCTCTGTCGAGCTTGAGGATGCGGAGGCGCTGGGGGAGTGGCTTGCAGGCAAGCGCGAGCGTTCCTGCCATCTCCATAGGCCGCAGCGTGGCGAAAAGCACCGTTTGCTCGATATGGCATCCAAAAATGCGCGCCATGCCCTCATGCGCTACATGATGCGAACGGGGTACGCTGACGACCGCACCAATCAAGCGCTCCTGGAGCTCGAAAGCGCGCTGGCGCTGCCGGCGCCGCCGATGCGTATCGAGTGCTTCGATATCTCGACGCTGCATGGAACCTTTACCGTCGCCTCGATGGTGGTGTTTACCAACGGACGCGCCGACAAAAGCCAGTACCGTCGTTTTAAAATTCAGGCCGAATTGGACGAGGCAAACGACTTCGTGTCGATGTCCGAGGTTTTGGGACGACGCTATGCTCCCGAGCGCATGGTCGACGAGCGCTTTGGCTCGCGCCCCGATTTGCTCGTTGTCGATGGCGGTAAGCCGCAATTGACCGCTGCGATCAAGCAACTTGAGGCTCTTGGGCTCGATATACCGGTTTGCGGCTTGGCGAAGGCCGATGAGGAAGTTTTCGTGCCTTGGGACGAGA
Organism: Collinsella sp. CLA-ER-H8; assembly: GCF_040092335.1. Taxonomy (NCBI): domain Bacteria; kingdom Bacillati; phylum Actinomycetota; class Coriobacteriia; order Coriobacteriales; family Coriobacteriaceae; genus Collinsella; species Collinsella sp. CLA-ER-H8. The sequence continues at coordinate 17,022 of NZ_JBBNLU010000017.1, forward strand.
CTCCCGTCGTGCTGCCGACCGGGTCTGCTTCGCTCTATCTAATTAAACAGGTTCGCGATGAATCGCACCGTTTTGCCATCACGTTCCATCGCGAGTTGCGCGATAAAGCCATGACGGTTTCGGTACTCGATGACGTTCCAGGCGTGGGACCCACCAGAAAACGTGCCCTTATGCGCCATTTTGGCTCGATGAAGCGTTTGCGCGCGGCGAGCGAGCAAGAGATCGCGGAAGTTCGCGGCATACCTGCCGATGTTGCCAAGGCGGTCCACGAGGCGCTCGTTGCATGGAATGCCGAGCGCGCCGAGGCGGCGGCTGGCCATTCCGATAGCTAAACACGAGCCTAAACTACTGATATACATGATTGCGTGATTTTCAACCATTTATTTCGCCATGATTGCCTGCTGGTTTCGGGTTTTATTAACGCTAAAACGTTTGACTAGTCATGGTGAACAACCCTGCTATCCTGCGGGTTGACGAAGACTGATATCTCACCTCGCCGATACATACTGTCTGGCGAATCGTTTGTCAACGAATTCGGTGAACGGTAGTAAATACCGTTCAAGCGGATGTATGTATCGGTCGCCGAGCGCGGCACCTCAGTTGGGCTCGTCGGTAGGTAAGGTATATATCGTCCGCAAGTTGCGCGGGGGCAAGTCTAGGTGCTCCCGAGTAAGATTCTCTATTGATAGGAGAAGACATGGCCATCATCAACAAGGGTATGTCCAGGCGTTCGTTCCTCGGCCTCACCGGCAGCGTCGCTGCTGTCGCAGGGCTTGGTCTCACCGGCTGCGGTGGCAGCTCTAGCGACGAGGGTTCCGCTTCCGGTTCCACCGATTCCGCCAACCGTGGCGGCGGCGTGATCACCGCTGGTTCCGCTTACGCTCCGTCCAGCTTCGATCCCGCCAGCACCGGCTCCGCTGTGGGCCTGGGTGCTAACTGGCACGTCGTCGAGGGCCTCTACGGCATCGATTACCACGACTACAGCACCTTCAACGAGCTCGCCACCGACGATCCCAAGTCTGTGGACGACACCACTTTCGAGGTCACCATCCGTAAGGGTGCCAAGTTCTCCGATGGCACCGAGGTCACCGCTGACGATGTCGTCGCCTCCTACACCGCTTGCGCCGCTTCCGCTACCTATGCTCCGTTCTTCCAACCCTTCGAGTCCATCGAGGCCAAGGACGCCAGCACCGTGACGGTCAAGACCAAGGTCCCCAACTTCTCCCTGCTCAAGGATCGTCTGGCCATCGTCCGCGTTACCCCGGCCACCCAGACCGAGGAGGATCGCGCCAAGCAGCCGATCGGCTCCGGCCCCTGGATGTACGACTCTATCTCCGATACCGAGATTACCCTGGTTCCCAATCCTGAGTACAACGGTGAGTATGCTGCCGAGGATAAGAAGATCCAGTACAGCATCCTGACCGACCCCACCGCTCGCGTTACCGCTCAGCAGGAGGGCTCCACGCTCGTTATGGAGCTCGTTACCGCTGACGCCGTCGACCAGCTCGAGAGCGCCGGCTGCAAGATCGATAACGTTCAGGGTTTCGGCACCCGCTTCATTATGTTCAACGTCGCCAAGGAGCCTTGGAACAACGTCAAGGTCCGTCAGGCTGTCATGTATGCGCTCGACACCGAGAAGATGGTCAGCAACACCTTCGCCGGCCTTGCCACCGCTGCCAGCTGCTACCTGCCCAAGAGCTTCACCAACTATCATGAGGCTTCCACGGTGTACAAGACCGACGCCAAGAAGGCTAAGAAGCTCATCGAGGAGTCTGGCATCACCCCGGGTGCCATCACCCTGCGCACCACCGACAACGAGCAGATTAAGGGCATGGCCGCCCAGGTCAAGAACGATCTCGACGCTCTCGGCTTCGATGTGACCATCCAGACCGATACCTCGCCGGCCACCTACGCTGCCATCGACGGCGGCGAGGCCTACGATATCCTCCTTGCCCCTGGCGATCCTTCCTGCTTCGGCGCCGACCCCGACCTGCTGCTCAACTGGTGGTACGGCGACAACGTCTGGATGCAGACCCGTTGCCCGTGGAAGGAGTCCGCTGAGTGGCAGAAGCTCCACGGTCTCATGGACGAGGCTCTTGCCGCCGAGGGCGACGAGCAGCAGAAGAAGTGGAACGAGTGCTTCGACATCATTGCCGACAACGCTGTTCTGTACCCCGTTGTCCACGTCAAGACCGTCTCCGCTTCCTGGGACGATCCGTCCACTGCGCCCAACGGCGAGGCCCTCGATGGCTTCAAGGGCATCGGCACGACGAGCATGTCCTTCAGGGGCGTTGCGACCGTCAAGGCGTAAGACTCGCTTGAGTCTGTATGCAGGATGTCGGTCGTTGGGACCGTATCCTCATAGTTGAAACAAAGACCCGGGCGGCAACGATGTCGCTCGGGTCTTGTAATGAGTATCCGTACTCATATACCAGTTGGTCCTACCGACAAAAGAAAGGGGAGAGAACGTGAACAACTTGCTACGTTTGATTGGAAGGCGTCTTGTGGCGCTGCCGATCATGGCATTGGGCGTCACCGTCCTGGTGTTCTTCCTTATGTCGTTCTCCAAGACCGACCCCGCCTACACGGCGTTGGGTGACGGCGCCTCGCCCGAGGCGGTTGCCGAGTACCATGAGAAGTATGGTCTGGACGACCCCTGGCCCGTGCGCTACGTGCGCTATATGGGCGATTTGATCCATGGCGACATGGGCACCTATGGTGCTGCTCGCAACTCCGTTGCCAAGCGCATCTCCACGGCCCTGCCCGTCACGATGCAGCTGACCTTCATCGGTCTTGCCATCGGTGCGGTCGTTTCGTTTTTGCTCGGCGTCATCGCGGCACTGTATCGCGACAAATGGCCGGACCAAGTGATCCGCGTCTTTTCCATCGCCGGCTTGGCAACCCCGTCGTTCTGGCTTGCCGTTCTGTTGATCCTGCTGTTCTCTTCCTACCTTAAGGTGCTCCCGGCATCGGGTGCTCTGCCTCACTTCACCACGAATCCGGTTGGCTATCTGGGACGTATGATCATGCCCGCTATCGCCTTGGCATTTCCGCTGACGGGCCAGATGACTCGTATCGTGCGTACCGCCATGGTCGAGGAGCTCGACAAGGACTATGTCCGTATGGCTCGTGGCGCCGGCGTTCCCGAGAAGGTCGTCGTCGGCATCAACGTTCTTCGCAATGCGCTGATCACCCCGGTCACCACCCTCGGTCTTAAGATCGGTTACCTCATGGGCGGCGCCGTCGTCATCGAGGTTATCTTCAACCTCCCCGGCATGGGCACCGCGATTCTGCAGGGCGTTCAGGGCAACGAGGCGAACCTGGTTCAGGGCGTCGTCATCGTCGTTGCTCTCGCCTTCATCATCATCAACATCGTGGTTGACATGCTCTACCTGCTCATCAACCCGCGCATCAGGACGGTGTAGATTATGGTAAAGATTCGAGAGAAGCAAACCGAGCAGCTCGAGAAGGCTGCCTCCAAGGGGCTCAAGCTCGGTGGCTGGAAGAAGATGACGCTATCTTCTAAGATTGCCGCCGTCGTGCTGGTGCTGGTCGCCCTGACTGCGATCCTGGCGCCCCTTCTTGCCCCCTATAGCCCGGTCGAGATTTTTACGGCTCGCCAGGCTCCCGGCAACGGATTTATCTTCGGTACCGACGATAAGGGTCGCGACATTCTGTCGCGTATGCTCTACGGTGGTCGTTACTCGCTGATTATCGGCTTTGGCGCCACTGCCATGGCTCTGGTCTGCGGCTCGGTCGTGGGCGCCCTTGCAGCGGTTTCGCGCAAGGCCGTCTCCGAGACGATCATGCGTATCTTGGACATCATCATGTCCATCCCGGGCATCGCCCTCGCGGCCGTCTTTGTCTCCATCCTGGGCAACTCCGTGCCGTCGATCATCTTCGCCATTGGCTTTATGTACACTCCGCAGATTGCCCGTATCGTGCGCGCCAACATCGTGTCCGAGTACGGCGAGGACTATGTCCGCGCGGTCATCGTTTCCGGCGCCAAGGCTCCGTGGATTTTGATCAAGCATGTTCTGCGTAACTGCATCGCCCCGATCATGGTCTTCACCGTTACCCTGGTCGCCGACGCCATCATCTTCGAGGCCTCGTTGACCTTCATCGGCGCTGGTATCCAGGAGCCCACCGCTACCTGGGGCAACATCCTCGCCGACGCCCGCGGCGGCGTGCTCGCCGGCCGTTGGTGGCAGGCGCTGTTCCCGGGCCTGGCCATCATGATCACCTGCCTGGCGCTTAACATCCTCTCCGAGGGCATTACCGACGCCATGGCCGCTGCCCCCTCCGCCGCCCTGGATCCTACCGATTCCTCCAAGCGTCGCGAGGCCGACCTGCTGGTCTCCGACCCCGTTCGCGCCTACAAGGAGCAGGCCCAGTCCCTCTCCGCTCGCCTTGGCGCCCTGCGCGATGTCGAGCTCAAGCGTGACGATCGCCATGTGCCCGACGAGTCTGTTGAACCGATTCTCTCGGTCCGTGACTTCTGCATTCAGTTTGAGCATCACGGTGATATCAACGTCGTCGACCATGTCAACTTTGACGTCCGTCCTGGTCAGACCATGGGCCTGGTGGGCGAGTCCGGTTGCGGTAAGTCCATCACCACGCTGGCCATCATGGGCCTGACCGATGAGGACGAGCACCTTTCCGGCGAGGTCCTCTGGGAGGGCCGTGACCTGCTCAAGATGAGCAAGAAGGAGTGGTTCGGCCTGCGCGGTACCGATATCGCTATGGTCTATCAGGACGCCCTGTCCTCGCTCAACCCCTCCATGCTCATCTCTGCCCAGATGAAGCAGCTCACCAAGCGCGGCGGAACCCGCAGCGCCGAGGAGCTCCTGGAGCTCGTCGGCCTCGATCCCAAGCGCACGCTCGAGAGCTATCCGCACGAGCTTTCCGGCGGCCAGCGTCAGCGTGTCCTGATCGCTATGGCCCTTACCCGCGACCCCAAGCTGGTCATCTGCGACGAGCCCACGACCGCTCTGGACGTTACCGTCCAGAAGCAGGTCATCAAGCTGCTCAACGATCTTCAGGCCAAGCTCGGCTTTGCCATGATCTTCGTTTCGCATGACCTGGCTCTGGTCGCCGAGGTTGCCCATAACATCACGGTTATGTACGCTGGCCAGGTTATCGAGCAGGCACCCACCAAGGAGCTGCTCACCAACCCGATCCACGAGTACACCCGCGGTCTTCTGGGTTCCGTTCTGTCCATCGAGAGCGGTTCGGGTCGCCTGCACCAGGTGCCCGGCGCCGTTCCGAGCCCGCGCGATTTCCCCAAGGGCGATCGCTTCGCGCCCCGCTCGAGCCATCCGCGTATTGGCCTGGACACCCGTCCGGTCTTCAAGCGCGTGCCCGGTACCGAGCACTTCTATTCCGAGCTCCCCGACGAGGTGCTCAAGGCAAATGGTTTGACCCCTCACGCGGAGGTGATGTAGATGAGCGAGACCGCAGTCAACGGCGTCGAGCCGATCATCTTCCTTGATGACGTCCACGTCACCTTTAGGACCCGTACCGGCTCGATTCTGCACCCCAACCTGGTTCACGCCGTCCAGGGTGTAACGATTAAGCTCATGCCCGGTCAGACGATCGGCATCGTCGGCGAGTCCGGTTGCGGTAAGTCCACCACCGCCAACGTCATGTGCGGCCTGCAGGCCCCCACGAGCGGCAAGGTCTACTTTAAGGGCAAGGACGTTACCAAACGTACCGCCGAGGACCGTCGCCACATGGGTCGCGTCATCTCAGTCGTGTTCCAGAACCCGGCCACGGCGCTCAATCCCCGCATGGTCGTTCGCGAGCAGCTGCTCGACCCCATGCGCGTCCACAACCTGGGTACTGAGGCCGAGCAGGAGAAGCGCGTCAAGGAGCTCCTGGAGCTCACCGGTCTGCCCAGCTCCGCCGCCGAGGTTCTTCCCGGTCAGCTTTCGGGCGGCCAGCGTCAGCGCGTCGCAATTGCCCGTGCCCTGTCGCTGAACCCCGATGCCATCATCGCCGACGAGCCCACCTCGGCTCTGGACGTTTCGGTCCGCGCACAGATTCTGAACCTGTTAACCGACCTTAAGAAGGAGCTCGGCCTGGCCATGGTGTTCATCAGCCATGACATCCAGACGGTCCGCTATATCTCTGACGACATCATCGTTATGAATGGTGGCAGGATCGTCGAGCAGGGCGAGGCCAAGCAGGTCTTCCAGCACCCCCAGGACCCCTACACCAAGATGCTGCTCGGCGCTGCGCCGTCGCTGCTGCATCCCAAGCTCGGCGAGTAGCCTCGCTTTCCCTCCCGTGCGCCCGGTTCCCTTGCCGGGCGCACCTCCGTTGCGATTTCGAAAGGTTGGGTTCACGAGCCATGCCAAGTGCTCAGGAGCTACAACATCAATTTGGTGAATACCGAGGCGCCATGCCCCGTCCATCAGATTTCGATCTCTTTTGGAAGGATCGCATGGCCGAGGCCGACGCCGTCGGGCTTGACTATGCGATCGAGACGGCATCGGTCGCCGATGCCGCGACCTGCCAGCTTTTCGACCTCTGGTATACCGGCATGTGTGGCGCGCGCCTGCATGCCAAGTACCTTAAACCTGTCTCGGACGAGCCCGTGCCATTGGTGCTTCAGTTCCATGGGTATCCGGGTGCAAGCCGCAGCTGGTTTGAGCAGGCGTCGTTTGCGGGCATGGGCATGGCACTCATCGCCCTCGACTGCCCCGGCCAAGGAGGTCCCTCCGAGGACATTGGTGGATTTGAGGGCACAACGGTTGCCGGTCATATCGTCGCCGGTATCGACGGCGACCCGGCCAACCTCTACTATGTCCGCTTGCACCAAGATATTCGCATCCTGTGCCGCATCGTTCGCGAGCTCGAGGGCATCGATCTTGCGCGTGTGTTTGTGAACGGCGCGTCGCAGGGCGGCGGTTTGGGCATTGCGACCTGTGCGCTTAACAGCGAGCTTATCAATCGTGCCGCCATCCTCTATCCCTTCCTGTCAGATTTCCGTCTGGTCTGGGATTTGGATGCCGACGACATTGCCTACGAGGGCCTGCGCTATTGGTCTCGCTGGTTTGACGAGGACTCGACTCGTATTGACGAAGCCTATGCCAAGCTGGAGTACTTCGATTCCAAGAACTTTGCCCCTATGGTCAAATGCCCCGTGCTGTTTGGCACCGGCACAGCCGATATCGTCTGTCCGCCAGCTACGCAGTTTGCGGTCTATAACAACCTGACCTGTGAAAAGCGTCATGAGTTCTTTGAAGGCTTTGGCCACGAGGAGATTCAGGATTTTGACGATCTGATCATTCCGTTTTTCTGTAAGGGAGGGGAGGCTCATGTCTAAGTGCGAGAGCAATGTCAATGAGCTGATTGTCCCCGGGCTCGTGGGAATTCCTGGAACGGTTTCGTCAAGGCTCGCAGAATATCGAGGCTGGCGCGGTGATGTCCAAGCAGATGTTTCCGATTTAGAGACATGCGCTTCGAATCTTGAGATTCAAGGCCTGGCCATTACGGCGATTGACTTTGTTAACCCCTGTGTCCGTTACTCGGAGGTCTCCTTTGAGCTCGGTGACGATGCGATTCACGCTCGTTTGATCGAGCCTGTCGGTCGTGCCCGAGTATCTGAGCGCGTGCCGTTGTGTCTGATGTTCCACGACATCGATCGGCCTGTGCGCGGCTGGCATCACATGACGAGATTTGCCGCCATGGGGTATGCCGTCCTTGCGCTGGATGACGATGTTGCTGGTGCGGACGACCTGCAGCGGGGGATTTCTTCGCCCGCTTTTGTCGAGCGCGTCCGTTGGGGTGGCGCGCTGGCGAAGGTGGTGCGCAATCTTGATGGCATGGACCCCGACCGCATCTTTGCATGGGGCGAGGGTCTTGGCGGCGGAGTCGCGCTGGCGGTTTCTGCTCTGGACGAGCGGGGCCTCGCCTGCACGGCGGTTGCCAATCCGCTTCCTGGCGGCCTCGAGGCGCTGTCGCCTCGGGTGCGCGGATCGGTGCTCATGGGCACATCGCTTATGGATACCGTGAGCGATCCCAAGGATCAGTTTGCCGTATTCAACGGTCTTGAGTGTGACCGGAGGCATATCATCTATGCAAAATACGCTCACGAGCGCATCAATGCGTTCGAAAACGAAGTCGTCGACTTCTTTAACCAAACGTTCTACCCGTGTTCTTTGGCCTAGACGGCCTGGACACTGCCAACAAGAGTGGGCGGCATAGGGCTGCCCGCCAGACAACTAAGGAGATTCTTGTGGCAACTCAGAAATTCACCGGCGTTATCCCTCCCGTCGTTGTTCCCGATACCGAAGACCACCAGCTCGATGTTGTCTCCTTTGAGCGCAGCATCAACCGCATGATCGATGCCGGCGTCGATGGCCTGTTCTTCTTGGGATCCTCGGGCGAGGTCGTCTTCTCCACCGACGAGCGCCGTCGCCAGATTATCGCCGAGGCCGTTCGTATCGTCGACCACCGTGTTCCCGTTCTGGTCGGCATCATCGACACCGAGACCGAGCGCATGATCGAGCACGGCAAGGTCGCTCAGGAGCTGGGCGCCGATGCGCTTGTCGCCACCTGCCCGTTCTATGCCCTGCAGGGCATGACCGAGGTTGAGGAGCACTTCCGCATCCTGCACGAGGAGCTCGACCTGCCCATCTTTGCCTATGACATTCCCGTCTGCGTTCACACCAAGCTCCCCTGGAAGCTCCTTGCCAAGCTCGGCGCCGAGGGCGTTCTGGCCGGCGTCAAGGATTCCTCGGGTGATGACATCTCGTTCCGCTACCTCGTTCAGGAGAACGAGAAGAACGGCCATCCGATGAGCATTCTCACCGGTCACGAGGTTGTTGTCGACGGCGCCTACCTCGGTGGCGCCGACGGTTCCGTCCCGGGTCTCGCCAACGTTGAGCCCGAGGGCTACGTGCGTCAGTGGAAGGCCGCTCAGGCTGGTGACTGGGCTACCGTCAAGGCCGAGCAGGACCGCCTCAATGAGATTTCGCACATCTGGGATGTCACCTCGGGCGTCCAGGGCTATGCCGGTGGCGTCGGTGCCTTCAAGACCGCTATGAACCTCATGGGCATCTTCGACAGCCCGACCATGCCGCGCCCGGTGAAGGCCATGACCGGCGAGAACGTCGAGGCGATTAAGAAGGTCCTCCAGGACAACGGTCTCCTGTAAAGCTTCCCCAGGCACCCGATCTTGGGGCTCAAGTGGCCGGGCGTGACCCATTAGGTCAACGCCCGACCACTTTCACCCCAACCTCGGGCACCTGGGAAACCTTTATCATGCTGCGGCGATAACACCGCCTTCATTTCCTGTAGTTGTTTTTATCTCCTAAGGAGAACGACATGGAGAACAAGTACGTCTGCTCTGTCGATATCGGCGGAACTAAGATCGCGACTGCCATCATGGAGTACCCGGCTGACGGTAGTGTGCCCCATCCCGTTTTTGAGGCCGAGGTTCCCACCGAGGCCCAAGAGGGCGGCGAGGCCGTCTTCCAGCGTATCGAGGCGTCCATCAAGGCTGCTCTCGAGGCGAATCCCGATGTCGAGGTCCTTGGCGTCGGCATTGGTGCCGCCGGCGTCGTCGATCCCAAGACGGGCGCCATCGCGTATGCCAACGAGATCATGCCCGGCTGGTCCGGCGTTCAGTTGGGGCCGCGTCTGCGCGAGGACCTTGGTCTCCCCGTTGCCGTTGTGGGCGACGTGCAGGCTCATGCTCTGGGCGAGGCCCACTGGGGCGTCGGCAAGGGCAAGTTCTCCGTCTTGTGCCTGGGCATCGGCACGGGCATCGGCGGCGCATATGTCGAGAACGGCCGCGTGATGCAGGGCTTCCATGGTGCTGCCGGCCATATGGGCCACATCGAGTGCTCGGCTGCCGCCGGCATTCCCTGCGCCTGCGGGCGTTCCGGCCATCTTGAGTCGGTTGCTTCGGGCACTTCCATTGGTCGTATGTACGATGAGCGCTTTGGTCGCGTCGACCCCAGCCGTCCTTCGGTCGGTCGCGATGTGAACGACCTGTGCCGTGCGGGCGACGCAAAGGCGACCGAGGTTATCCATGACGCCGGCTTTGCGCTGGGGGCCAGCTTGGGCTCGCTCGCTAACATCCTGGACCCAGAGGTCATCGTGCTTTCGGGCGGCGTGATTCACCAAGGTCCCGATTGGCGTTCGCAGACGTGGAAGGATTCGGTGCACGAGGGCTATGCCAGCCAGGCGCTCGATCCGCTTCAGGACACGCCGATCCTCATCGGTTCTCTGGAGGGCGATGCTCCGCTCATCGGTGCCGCTGAGCATCTTCTTGCCTCGTTGAAGTAAACGTATCTTCTGTAGGAGCCTCCCGAGACAACACGCCTCGGGAGGCTGTTCCGAGAAAGGTTACAGCCTTATGACCGTCGATCCTTTGATTCAATCCCTGAAGGGCAAGCTCGTCGTGAGCGTTCAGGCGTATATGGGCGAGCCGCTTCGTACGCCCGAGACCATGGCTCAAATGTCTCGCGCTTGCGAGCTCGGTGGCGCCGCCGCCATTCGCTGCCAGGGCCTTGCCGACATTGCCGCCATTAAGGGTCGCTGTGAGGTTCCTGTTATCGGCCTGTGGAAGGATGGGCACGAGGGCGTTTACATCACGCCGACGCTGCGTCACGCTCGCGCCTGCGTTGCTGCCGGTGCCGATATCGTGGCGATCGACGCCACCGATCGCCCGCGTCCCGACGGCAAGTCGGTCGAGGATACCTTCCGCCCGCTGCACGAGGAGGGTGTGCTCCTGATGGCGGATTGTGCCACCATCGAGGACATTCGCCGTGCGGTTGATATGGGCTTCGACCTTGTATCCACCACGCTTTCTCACGGTGTCGCCGCCATCGACTGCACCATGGCCGATGGCCCCGATCTGCCGCTCCTGCGTCAGGCGACCGAGGAATTCCCCGGCCTTCCCATCATTTGCGAGGGTCGCGTGCATACGCCCGAGGAGGCTCGCGCCGCGATCGATGCTGGCGCCTGGGCCGTTGTCGTCGGCACCGCCATCACGCACCCCACGAGTATTACGAGTTGGTTCAAGGCTGCGCTTGAGGCGTAAGACAGGCCTCGTATCCGCTCGGGGCGGTATACTCAATATAGGCAATTGACCGCGCGGGATCCGGGTTGCTGGGTCCCGCGCTTGTTTTCGGGAGGCAACACATGCAAAAGGGAGATGCCATGGATGCGGCGGAGCGCTCGGAGCGCATCCCCGATATCGTCATCATCACCGGAATGTCCGGATCAGGCCGCACACAGGCCATGCACGTGTTCGAGGACATGGGCTATTTTTGCATCGATAACCTGCCTCCGCGTCTCATCGCCCAGCTTGCCGAGCTCGTCGGCATCAATACGGGCGTGGGCAGGCATCTCGCCGTCACCTGCGATTTGCGTAGCCAGGGACTGTTTGACGAGTTGCTCGATGCGGTCGCCGCGCTCGAAGAGCGCGAGATGAGCTGCGACATCGTGTTCCTGGAGGCTTCTGACGAGGTGCTGATTCGTCGCTACAGCGAAAATCGCCGCCGTCATCCCATTGCCAAGCCGGGGGAGACTACGGCCGATGCCATTCAGCGCGAGCGCCTTCAGCTTCAGGGCGTGCGCGACCGAGCCGATATGATTATCGACACGAGCCGTCTGCGCACCTCTGCGCTGCGCAACAAGCTACGTATGGCATTTTCCGAGCTGTCCGACCAGCAGCTCATGGACGTCCACGTGTTCTCGTTTGGCTTTAAGCACGGCATGCCCGTCGAGGCGGACATTATGATCGACGTCCGCTTCCTGCCCAATCCGTTCTACGATCCCGAGATGCGCACGATGACCGGTCTCGATAAAAAGGTCTCCGATTTTGTTCTGGACCATCCCAAGACGCAGGAGTTTTGGAAGGCTTGGACACAGCTGCTCGATACGGTGATGCCGGGCTATATCGCGGAGGGTAAGCCGCAGCTTTCTATCGCCATCGGCTGCACGGGCGGCCAGCACCGCAGCGTTGCCATTGCCGAGGCCACGGCCCGTTACCTGGAAGGCGCTCAGTATCATGTGAGCATTTCCCACCGCGACCTGTCGCGCGCCAACACGAAGGCATAGGCCTGCATGTCGTTTACCGCTGAGGTGCGCGACGAGCTTGCGCGCTGCGAACCCGAATGTGAATACTGCGACTTGTCGACGCTTGCCGCCCTCACGCGCGTGAGCGGTACGCTCTCGCTTGCCGGCTCTGGGCGGTATCGTTTGACGGTTGCGACTGAGACGGGAGCCGTCGCGCGCACGATGATCACGCTGACGCATCGTATCCTTAAGCTCAAAACGGAGTTCACCGTCCGCAAATCTGTCTTGCATAAGGTTCGAAACTACCTCATCACCTTGCCTGATCAGCCAGACCTGGATAAGGCCTTGGTTCTGCTGGGTATCCTCGACCGTAGGGGAGGACTTGTCGCCGGCGTACCCCGACATATCGTTGCCCGTCCTTGCTGTAGACTTGCCTATATCCGCGGCGCGCTCATCGCGGGCGGCTTCGTGGCCGATCCACGCGGCGATTTTCATTTGGAGATCGCTGTGCAGGGCGAGCAATATGCCAAGGGACTTTGCGATCTGTTGGAGCAGATTGGGGTCCATGCTCGTGTTAATGCACGGCGGGGGTCATATGCCGTGTACATTAAGAGCGCCGAGGAAATCGAGCATCTATTAAAGCTGATTGGTGCCAAGCGCAGCGTTGCCGAGATTGAGGAGGCGCGCGCGGTCAAGTTGGTTAAGAACGATGTGAACCGTCGCGTGAATGCCGAGCTCGCCAACCAGACCAGAAGCGCCGGTGCTGCCCAACATCAGCTTGCGCTTATCGAGGAGCTCGAGCAGCGTGGCCTTCGCGATGCGCTTCCGGATGCCTTGGCGGTCTTTTGCGACCTGCGCGAGCGCTATCCTGATCTGTCGCTGCGTGATTTGGGGGAGATGGCTGACCCTCCCTTGTCGAAGTCAGCCCTCTACCATCGTGTTTTACGGCTTGAAAAGCTCATTGAAGCAAACAGGTAGTTTGAAGTAACGACTTATATATGGATTTAGCTGCTATTTTAGTATTTAAAACGTTTTAACGTAAATTTGATTTTCAATTTCGAGCATTCTCGTGAAATTCAAGTCAAAAAAAAGGTATATTAGGCGAGTGGTTAGTTTGTGGGCCTCAACGGCGGGCGCTGTAGCTCGCGGGGGCCTTACGAAAGGAGACACAATGGCAGTAAAGGTTGCTATTAACGGCTTCGGTCGCATCGGTCGTCTGGCTTTCCGTCAGATGTTCGGTCATGAGGGCTCCGAGATCGTCGCTATCAACGACCTCACCTCTCCCGATATGCTCGCTTACCTGCTGAAGTACGACTCCACGCAGGGCAACTACGCTCGCGATCACGAGGTCGTTGCTGGCGAGGATTCCATCACCGTTGACGGCAAGGAGATCAAGATCTACAAGGAGGCCGACGCTAACAACCTGCCTTGGGGCGACCTTGACGTCGACGTCGTTCTCGAGTGCACCGGCTTCTACACCAGCAAGGCTAAGGCTCAGGCCCACATCAACGCTGGCGCCAAGAAGGTCGTCATCTCCGCTCCGGCCGGCAGCGATCTGCCCACCATCGTGTACAACGTCAACCATGAGACGCTGACCGCTGAGGACAACATCATCTCCGCTGCTTCTTGCACCACCAACTGCCTCGCCCCGATGGCCAAGGGTCTGAACGACTTCGCTCCCATCGTGTCCGGCATCATGACCACCATCCACGCCTTCACCGGCGACCAGATGCCGCTCGACGGCCCGCAGCGCAAGGGCAACTTCCGTCGCTCTCGCGCCTGCTCCGAGAACATCGTCCCGAACACCACGGGCGCTGCCAAGGCCATCGGCCTGGTTCTCCCCGAGCTCAACGGCAAGCTCATCGGTGCCGCCCAGCGCGTCCCGACGCCGACCGGCTCGCTGACCAACCTCTACGCCGTCGTTGACAAGAAGGTCACCGTCGACGAGGTCAACGCTGCCATGAAGGCCTACGCCGAGACCATCCCCGAGACCTTCGCCTACAACGAGGACCAGATCGTCTCCCGCGACATCGTCGGCGAGACTCACGGCTCCATCTTCGACGCCACTCAGACCATGTGCTCTGACCTCGGCAACGGCCAGACCCTCGTTCAGGTCACCTCTTGGTACGACAACGAGAACTCCTACACCTCTCAGATGGTCCGCACCATCAAGTACTTCGAGAAGTTCGTTGCTTAATTTAGCTTTTAGCGAATAGCTCGTTGAGCGTCTAAAGAAGGGCGCGGCCTTATAGGGCTTACACCCTAGGGTCGCGCCCTTTTTATAAGAAATCGTCTGCCGTAATGGGAGGCAGACACGTACGAAAGGTAGAAGCAAACATGGCCTTTACCAAGAAGACCGTCCGCGACATCGATGTCGACGGCAAGCGCGTTCTCGTCCGCGTTGACTTTAACGTGCCTATCAAGGATGGCGTCGTTGGCGACACCACCCGTATCAAGGCTGCCCTGCCCACCATCAACTACCTCGTTGAGCACAACGCTCGCGTCATCCTCATGAGCCACCTCGGCCGTCCCGAGGGCACCGGCTTCCAGCCCGAGCTGTCCCTCGAGCCCGTCGCCAAGAAGCTCGCTGAGCTCTCTGGTCTCGACGTTGCCTTTGTCGCTGACACCTACGGCGAGAAGGCTGCTGAGGCTGTCGCCGCCGTCGAGCCGGGTAAGGTCCTCGTTCTCGAGAACGTCCGTTTTGACAAGCGTGAGAAGAAGAACGATCCCGAGATCGCCAAGAAGCTCGCTTCCTATGGTGACGTCTTCGTTCTCGATGCCTTTGGCACCGCTCACCGCGCCCAGGGTTCCGTCGTGGGCCCCGCCGCTTACCTGCCTGCCGTCGCCGGCTTCTTGCTCGAGAAGGAGGTCGACACGCTGACCGGCATCTTCGCCGAGCCCGAGCGCCCCTTCGTCGCCATCGTCGGCGGTTCCAAGGTTTCCTCCAAGATCGGCGTTCTCGATCACCTCATCGACTCCGCTGACACCCTGATCATCGGTGGCGGCATGGCCTACACCTTCTTCCTGGCTCAGGGCCTGTCCGTTGGTCAGTCCCTCAAGGAAGAGGACTGGGTCGAGCGCGCCGGCGAGATGCTCAAGAAGGCCGAGGAGAAGGGTGTCAAGATCCTACTCCCCATCGACAACCGTGTTGCCGATCACTTTGGCGAGGACGCTGTCCCCGAGGTTGTTGCTTCCGACGCTATCCCCGACGATCGTGAGGGTATGGACATCGGTCCCAAGACCGAGGAGCTCTATGCCGAGGCTGTCAAGGGCGCCAAGACCGTGTTCTGGAACGGCCCCATGGGCGTCTTCGAGTTTGACAACTTTGCTCACGGCACCCAGGCTATCGCCGAGGCTCTCGCCGAGGCTGACTGCACCTCGATCATCGGCGGTGGCGACTCCGTCGCAGCTGTCAACAAGTTCAACCTGGCCGACAAGATGAGCTGGATCTCCACCGGTGGTGGCGCTTCCATGGAGCTCGTCGAGGGTAAGGCCCTGCCCGGAGTGGAGGCGCTTCTCGATGCCTAATCGCACCCTTCTTATCGCTGGTAACTGGAAGATGAACAACGACGTCGCCGAGGCCGCCAAGCTCGCCGACGAGCTGGCTCAGGCTCTGCCCGAGGTTCCGGCTGGCGTCGAGGTGCTCGTCTGCCCTCCGACCATCGACATCACCACGGTTCATGACCGCATTCAGGCTGCCCCCATCGCCCTCGGTGCACAGAACGTGTACTGGGAGGCCAAGGGTGCCTTCACCGGTGAGTCTTCTTGCGACATGCTCAAGTCCGCTGGCTGCACCTACTGCATCATCGGTCACTCCGAGCGTCGCGACTACTTCCACGAGACCGACGAGGATCAGAACAAGAAGGCTAAGGCTCTCGTTTCCGCCGGTCTTGTTCCCGTCTTCTGCTGCGGCGAGTCCCTCGAGGTCCGCGAGGCTGGCACCTATGTCGAGCACGTCGTGAACCAGGTCAAGGCTGGCCTTGCTGGCCTTGAGATCACCTGCCCCAAGCAGGTCGTCGTCGCCTACGAGCCCATCTGGGCCATCGGCACAGGCAAGACCGCTACCGCCGAGGACGCTCAGGAGGTCTGCGGCGCTATCCGTGAGACCCTCAAGGAGATGTTCGGCGAGGAGCTCGCCAACGGCATCCGCGTGCTGTATGGCGGTTCCGCCAAGCCCGGCAACATCGCCGAGCTCGTCGCCAAGCCCGACGTTGACGGCGCCCTCGTGGGCGGCGCTTCGCTCAAGGCTGCCGACTTCGCCTCTATGGTCGTCAAGGCAGGCGAGTAGGACATATGGCACAACGTCATCTTCCTGCACTCCTGATCATCATGGATGGTTGCGGCCTTGCTCCGGCCGATGGCGAGAACGCCGTCGCCGCTGCCAAGACGCCCTTCCTTGATAGCCTGTACGAGAAGTACCCCCACACCACGCTCGGCGCTTCGGGCGAGGACGTGGGCCTTCCCGACGGCCAGATGGGCAACTCCGAGGTGGGTCACCTCAACATCGGTGCCGGACGCATCGTGTTTCAGGAGCTTTCGCGCATCAACAACGCCATCAAGGACGGCTCCATCGCCAAGAACGAGGTTTTTGTCAAGGCTATGGACGACGTCAAGGCTGACGGTAAGACTCTCCACCTCATGGGCCTTATGAGCCCTGGCGGTGTTCATTCTCACATGAACCACGTCGAGGCTCTGGTCAAGATGGCTGCCGAGCACGGTGTCAAGACCGTTCGCGTCCACGCCTTCATGGATGGTCGCGACGTTGACCCGCAGTCCGGTGCCGGTTACATGAGTGAGTTCTGCGCCTTCCTGGCTAAGATCTCCGAGGAGACCGGTTGCGACGCTCGCGTTGCCACCGTCTCGGGCCGTTATTGGGCCATGGACCGCGATAATCGTTGGGAGCGCATCCAGCGCGCCTACGACGTCATGGTCAACGCGTCCGATGCTGATACCGACCCCGTTGCCGGTATCAAGGCCTACTACGAGAAGGATCCGCGCGGCGATGAGTTCGTCGAACCCTTCGCTGCCCACAACGAGGGCATCCACGAGGGCGACGCGGCCATCTTCTTCAACTTCCGTCCCGACCGCGCTCGTCAGATGACCCGCGTGTTCACGGACAAGGAGTTCGACGGCTTTGAGCGCGAGCAGATCAAACTTTCGCACTTTGTGACGATGACCGAGTACGATCCGACGTTTGACGTTGAGGTCGCCTTCCCCAAGACGTTCCCCGAGAACGTCCTGGCCGACGTTATCGCCGCCAATGGCCTGAAGCAGCTGCACACCGCCGAGACCGAGAAGTACGCCCACGTGACGTTCTTCCTCAACGGCGGTATCGAGGAGCCCAAGGAGGGCGAGGAGCGCGTGCTCGTCGCTTCCCCCAAGGTTGCTACCTACGATCTGCAGCCCGAGATGAGCGCTCCCGAGGTTACCGAGAAGCTCGTCGCCGCCATCAACGAGGATCGCGCTGATTTCTACATCGTGAACTTCGCGAACTGCGACATGGTTGGTCACACCGGTGTCTTCGACGCTGCCGTTAAGGCTGTCGAGGCTGTTGACGATGCCCTGTCCAAGGTTGTCCCGGCGATTCTCGCCAAGGGCGGCTTTGCACTGATTACCGCCGACCACGGCAACGCCGATCACATGTTTGACGTTGCTTCCGACGGTTCCAAGCATCCGTTTACGGCTCACACCACCAACCGCGTGCCGTTCATCATCGTTGATGAGAAGGCACAGCTCACCGGTATCGAGGACGGCCGTCTTTCCGATATCGCTCCGACCATGCTCACCATGGCTGGTATTGAGCCTTCCGCCGAGATGACGGGCCGCGTGCTCGCCACCGAGGCCTAATAGAAAACAAATACCGTTTTCTAGTAAGGGGGTTGTCCACAACCGGACAACCCCCTTTTTGGTATTTCTGCCATTTCCACCCCGTCCTTGAGTGGCAGGTAGGGGAGAGCGGGGGATTGTGGTACAGTACTGGGGTTTGAACTGTTCTATTAAGGAGCTTATCTATGGGTCCGTTCCAGATTCTTCTGTTTGTCGTTTGGGCTGTCTCTGCCGTGGCGCTGACGATTCTCGTCCTGATGCATTCCGGTAAGGGCACCGGCGTTTCGGATATGATCGCTAGCTCGCTGTATAACTCCAGCTCTGCCACGGGCGTCATGGAGCAGAACCTCGATCGCCTGACGGTAATTATGGCCGTTGTTTTTGCCGTGTGCGTCGTCCTGTGCATGTTCTTCTTCCCGCAGGGCATCGTCGGCTACTAAGCATCGGCGTATATACGTTTGCAATGGGTCTCGCAGGTGCGGGACCCTTTTTGTTTACATATTTGTAACAGAGTCAAAATATCCCCACATACTTCGCCCAACTAAAGAAATTCTCGACCGTTAACCGGAATTAGCCCCAAATCGTGCATAAAATGCGCTACTGTATTGCGAAACGTTGGTCCGTTGTGCATAACCAGCCATAGCAGCGGGCGGCGTTTTGATGGTTCGGATCGGATTGTCTCGACATATGTCCGACTGAACATTTCTTTGTCCTATCTCATAAGGAGGATGGCATGGCTGATTCTATGTTCCACCAGCCCGTTATGGGTCGTCGCGCCTTTGTTGGCGGCACCCTCGCTGCGAGCTCCATGGCTTTTCTTGCCGCATGCGGCAAGAAGGGCGGCGACGCTTCCGGTTCTGAGTCCGGTTCGACGCTGAACTTCTACATCAACAACCCGGTCTGCATCGACCCCTACAATGTCCAGGAGGACCAGGGCACTCAGGTCGAGTACCAGCTCTTTGACGCTCTGACCTCTTATGACGCCGAGAAGGGCGAGATCGTTCCGCTGGCTTGCGAGTCCTTTGAGGCCAACGACGACGCCACCGAGTTTACCTTCAAGATCAAGAAGGCCAAGTTCCACAACGGTGACGACGTTACCTCCAAGTCCTTCAAGCTCGGTTGGGAGCGTCTGGTCAACACCAAGTCGGCCATCGCTACCGAGTACGGCCCTTCCGAGGTCTCCTATCACCTTTCCATGGTCGAGGGCTATGACGACCTGCTTGCCGGTAACGCTACCGAGCTCAGCGGTGTTACTTGCCCCGACGATGAGACCCTCGTCGTCAAGCTGTCTTCCGCTTACGCCGACTTCCCCTTCGTCGCCTCTCACCCGGCTCTGGCCCCGGTTCCCGAGTGCGCCGAGTCCGATGTCAAGAGCTTCTACCTTGCACCGGTCGGTAACGGCCCGTTCATGATGGACGGCAAGTGGGAGGATGGTCAGGAGATCAACCTCAAGAAGTTCGACGATTACTATGGCGACAAGGCCAAGATCGATGGCATCCACTTCCAGGTCATCAAGGACATGGAGACCGCTTACAAGGAGTTCCAGGCCGGTAACCTCGATGTCTGCGACGTTCCCGTTGCTCAGATCGACGCTGCCAAGAAGGATCGCGGCGTGTCCAAGGACGGCTACACCATGGGTGACGGCGAGCGCATGCTGCTCGGCGCCGAGCCTTCCACCTACTACCTGACCTGCAACAACACGGCCGAGCCGTTCAACAACGCCGACCTGCGCAGGGGTATCTCCCTGGCCATCAACCGTGAGGCCATCTGCAAGACCATCTTCAAGGGTACCCGTACCCCTGCCGACGGCATTGTTCCTCCGGGCATCGATGGCTACAAGGAGGGCGCATGGGAGTTCTGCGCCTACGACGTCGACAAGGCTAACGAGTACCTCGACAAGGTTGCTCCCGCTGGTGCTAACGGCGATCGTGGCATTAACGTGACCCTTTCCTACAACCAGGACGGTGGCCACAAGGAGATCATGGAGTCCATCATCGGCGACCTCGCCAAGGTTGGCGTTACCGCTGTCTCCGATACCCCCGAGTGGTCTGCCCTGCTCGAGCAGTATCAGAACTTTAACTATCAGTTCGGTCGTCTGGGTTGGATTGCTGACTACCCGATCATGGACAACTTCCTGTATCCGCTGTTCCACTCCGACTCCCTCGGTGGCGACAACCGCTCTGGTTACAACAACCCCGAGTTCGACGCCAAGGTCGACGAGGCCCGTACCACGGTTGACGACGAAGAGCGCGTCGCTAAGATGCAGGAGGCCGATGCAATGGTCGCTGCCGACTGCCCGGTCATCCCGGTGATGTTCTACACGCACACCATCGCCGGCTCCGATCGCATCAAGCACCTCTATGTCGATCCGCAGAAGCACGCCGATCTGGGTACCGCTGAGCTCGCCTAAGAGTTTGCAGCTTCCGTGAGGGTCAAGTATTTACGTAGACCTCATGGGAAACATACAGTTCTCCCTAACCTGGGGTAAACTGGCTGATGGTAATTTTGGGATGCCGGTCTGGCGATCGGCATCCCATTTAGGTTAATCCCTAGATAGGGGAGTGGTATGGGTAAGTACATCGTTAAACGTGTGCTTCAGTTCATCCCGGTGTTTTTGGGCGTTACGCTGATTTTGTTCGCCCTCCAGAATATCGTGCCGGGAGATCCGATCAAGCTGATCGGTGGAGACAAGGCTCTGTCCCCCGAGGTGGAGCTTCAGCTTCGCGTCCGCTATCACCTGGTCCAGTCGGACGAGGACGGCAACGCGATCCTTGACGAGAACGGCGACCCCGTTCAAACGTCGCTCGTGGACCGTTACTTGTATTACATGAACGGCCTGCTTCATGGCGATCTGGGCAATTCGTATCAGCGCAAGCTGCCGGTTACGGAAATCTTTGCCCAGAAGTATCCGTATACGGTCAAGCTTGCCGCGTGCGCCATCGTGCTCGAGGCAATCATGGGTATCGGTGCGGGTATCATTTCGGCGGTAAAGCGTTATTCCTTCTGGGATATTTTGGTAACGCTCACCACGTCGATCCTCGTTGCCGTCCCGGCCTTCTGGCTCGGTATGTTGCTGCAACTGTTCTTTGGCGTCATTCTCAAGGACGCCACGGGCGGTGCATTCTCCATGCCGATCTCGGGTGCCGGCGGTGCCAGCTCTCAGTATCAGGATTGGATGCACTATGTGCTTCCGACCATTACGCTGGCTTCGGTTTCGACCGCTTATGCTGCCCGCATTATGCGCTCGCAGCTGCTTGACGTCATGAACCAGGATTACATTCGTACGGCAAAAGCCAAGGGTCTCTCCAATCGCGCGATCATCATCAAGCATGCGCTTAAGAATGCACTCATCCCCGTCGTTACCTATATTGGTGTCGACTTTGGCGGCATGCTTTCGGGCGCCATCCTGACCGAGACGGTCTTCAACTGGCCCGGTATCGGCTATGAGGTCTATCGCGCCATTAGCATGCGTGACTGGCCCATCGTTATGGGCGGCGTTACGCTCATCGTCGTCGTCGTCATGGTGATCAACCTGCTCGTCGACATTAGCTATGCATTCCTCGACCCGCGCATCCGCCTTGGCGGTCCGTCGGATAAGGCCTAAGGGAGGTACGTCTCATGCAGGAAACTGATCCTCAGTCTCAGGAGCAGGCTACCGCCACCAAGGCCGCATCTGCTCCCGCCAAGTCCCGCACGCTGTGGGGCGACGCTTTTAAGCGTCTTCGTAAGAACAAGCTCGCCGTTATCGGTGTCTGCTGGATCATCATCGTCGTTGTGGTTGCCCTGACCGCAGATCTGTGGGCTAAGCCCTGGCTCGGTTCGCCAACGGCTTCCGACTCAACCACCATGGCCCAGACGTCGCTGATGGCTCCGTGTGCAGAGCACCCGTTTGGCACCGACGCCCTTGGTCGTGACATTCTCGTTCGCGTTATCTACGGTGCACGTGTTTCGCTTTCCGTCGGTATTATGGCCACTGCGATCTCCACGGTGATCGGTCTGGTCATGGGTGCTCTGGCCGGTTTCTACGGCGGCATCTGGGATACGATCATCATGCGCTGTGCGGATATTTTCCTGGCGTTCCCGTACGTGCTTTTCGTTGTCGCCATGATCGCCGTTATCGGCCGTGGTCTTCAGAACGTCTTTTTTGCCATCGGCATTCTCGGCTGGCCTTCGATTGCGCGCGTCTTCCGCTCTGCAATCTTGACGGTCAAGGAAAACGACTATGTTGACGCTGCGCGCGCGATGGGTGCATCTGATGCTCGTATCGTTGTGCGTCACATCTTCCCGAACTCTGTCGCCTCCATCGTGGTCTACGCGACCATGAACATTGGTGGCGCCATTCTGACCGAGTCCGCTCTGTCCTTCCTCGGCATGGGCGTTATTCCGCCTACGCCTTCGTGGGGCTCCATGATTCAGGACGGTCAGCAGTATCTTCTGACTGCTCCCTGGATGATGATCATGCCCGGTCTGGCAATTCTTTCGACGGTGCTCGCCTTCACCCTGCTGGGTGACGGTCTGCGCGACGCCCTCGACGTCAAGATGAAGGACGCATAAGGATGAAGAAGAACAAGAACTATGTGGACCTGAAGGACCAGCCGGTTCCCGAGGGCCAGCATCTGCTCGAGGTCGATGACCTTAAGATGTATTTCCACACCGAGGATGGCGTTGTTCGCGCTGTCGACGGTGTCTCCTACACGCTCGATCGCGGCGAGACCCTGGGTGTCGTCGGTGAGTCCGGTTCCGGTAAGTCCGTGACCGCCATGACCATCATGGGCCTCATCTCGATGCCTCCGGGAAAGATCGAGGGCGGTGACGTTCGCTATCGCGGTCGTTCTATCCTCGAGATGACCGAGGAAGAGATGCAGCACATTCGCGGTAACGACATCGCGATGATCTTCCAGGATCCTATGACCTCCTTGAACCCGGTCTATAAGATCGGCAAGCAGGTGGGCGAGGGCCTTCGTCTGCACCGTGGCTACTCCAAGCAGGAGGCGCTCAAGCGCGCTACCGAGCTTTTGGACCTCGTGGGTATCCCCGAGCCCGAGAAGCGCGTCAATGAGTATCCGCACCAGTTCTCCGGCGGTATGCGTCAGCGTGTCATGATCGCTATGGCTCTTGCCTGCGATCCCGATATCCTGATTGCCGACGAGCCCACGACGGCTCTGGACGTTACCATTCAGGCTCAGATTATTGAGCTTATGCAGGAAATGCAGGAGAAGAACGGCAACGCCATCATCATGATCACCCATGACCTGGGCGTTGTCGCTGATATGGCCGACAAGATCATGGTTATGTACGCCGGCCGTCCCGTCGAGTTCGGTACTGCTGAGGAAATCTTCTACGAGAGCCGCCACCCCTACACCTGGGGCCTTATCCGCTCCATCCCGGAGCAGGCCATCGAAGAGAAGAAGCCTCTTACGCCGATTCACGGCAACCCGCCTTCGCTCATGAACCTGCCTGAGGGCTGCGTCTTCTCTCCTCGCTGCCCCTATGCGACGGACAAGTGCCGC
Organism: Collinsella sp. CLA-ER-H8; assembly: GCF_040092335.1. Classification (NCBI taxonomy): domain Bacteria; kingdom Bacillati; phylum Actinomycetota; class Coriobacteriia; order Coriobacteriales; family Coriobacteriaceae; genus Collinsella; species Collinsella sp. CLA-ER-H8. Next base: position 40,394 of record NZ_JBBNLU010000017.1, read on the forward strand.
AAGCAGCGCCCCGAGCGCGTTGTTACCGATTCTGGTCATTACTCTGCGTGCCACTATTCCGGTGACCCCGAGTTCCTCAAGAACGCTCCTGAGACGTCCCGTACGCGCAAGGATTCCAAGAAGGGAGGCGAGGCGTAATGGCAGATACCAACGAGCGTACTCCGCTGCTGAAGGTCGAGCATCTCTCTAAGGAGTTTCCCGCTGAGTCCGGCATGTTCGCCAAGCGCTTCTCCAAGCGTGTCGTCTCTGCTGTGAATGACATTTCGTTCGAGATTTATCCGGGCGAGACCTTTGGCCTGGTCGGCGAGTCTGGTTGCGGTAAGTCCACCACGGGCCGTACCATCATGCGCCTGACCAAGCCGACCGCCGGTAAGGTGTTCTTCCAGGGTAAAGATGTTGCCGAGATGAGCAAGCATGAGATCAAGGACATGCGTCGCGAGATGCAGTTTATCTTCCAGGATCCTTATGCTTCGCTGAATCCCCGCATGACCATCGGCGAGATCGTCTCCGAGCCCATGACCATTCATGGCGTGGGTACCAAGGAAGAGCGTATCGAGCGCGTCCGCGAGCTGCTGGACGTCGTCGGTCTGAACCCCGAGCACATCAACCGCTATCCGCACGAGTTCTCGGGCGGCCAGCGCCAGCGTGTCGGCATCGCTCGCGCATTCGCTCTGAAGCCCAAGCTGATCATCTGCGACGAGCCTGTCTCTGCACTTGATGTATCCATTCAGGCCCAGGTTCTGAACCTTCTTAAGGAGCTCCAGGACAAGTTCGGTACGGCTTATCTCTTCATTGCTCACGACCTCTCTGTCGTACAGCACATTTCTGATCGCGTTGCCGTTATGTATCTGGGTAAGATGGTTGAGGTTTCGGACTGGAAGACGCTCTATAGCGAGCCTCACCATCCGTACACGCAGTCGCTGCTGTCTGCTGTGCCGGTGCCCGATCCTGATATCCAGAAGACGCGCAAGCGCATCATCCTCGCTGGCGATCCGCCGTCGCCGCTGGATCCGCCGACCGGCTGCCGTTTCCACACGCGCTGCCCGATCGCGCAGGGTATCTGCTCTGAGAAGCTTCCCGAGTTTAAGGAAGTTGCCCCGGGCCACTGCTGCGCCTGCCACTTCGCGGAGCCGTTCCCGATCAAGGAATCGCACATCGACCTGTAGTCGGTTGTTTGTCCGGGCCCGCCCTGAAGTTACTTTTCAGAACGTCCTCGGACATGCAAGAAACCCCCGCTGCGCACTTCGTGCGGCAGGGGTTTCTTGCGTCCTGACGCTCCTATTTGGCAAGGTGTTTTTTAGAATCCATTTTGCGCTCGGCCTCGAAGGCTTGCCTGTCCCAATCGAGCGGAAGTCCGGCCTCGACCCACGCCTCGTAGGCCCTCCTTATGGGCTTG
>NZ_JBBNLU010000018.1:0-37345 GCF_040092335.1 Collinsella sp. CLA-ER-H8
CTCTCGGGGGCAGGGACGTTCGGCCGTGCGCGGGCGCCCGGTCGGCGGCCCGTTCTGGGCGCGCCTCAATCGTAGCCCGAGACGGTCCCGGGCTGACAATTTCGACTGTAATGGACGTTCTTAAACGACTAGTCAAACAAGAACGTCCCCAACGACTATCTTTTAGCAGGTCTGGATCAAGGCAATGCCGATGTTTTGGCACCGGCAGCGAGCGCCCACCAGAGCGAACAACTTGGCATGAAAAGAGGACGGCATAGACCTTCTGGTCATGCCGTCCTCTTTGAATGACAAGTTGTCGCTCTGGTGGGCGCGCAGCGTCAACTAGTTACGCGGTTTGGTAAAACCGCGTAACCCAACTAGAAGCGGTTGCCGCGGAAGCCGCCGCCGTTGCGGCCGCCACGATCGCCACCGCGACCGCCACGGTCGTTACCACGGTTGCCGCCAAAGCCGCCACGGTTGCCGCCAAAGCCGCCGCGACCGCCACGGTCGCCGCCACGGTCACCAAAACCGCCACGGCCGCCACGATCGCCACCGCGACCGCCGCGGTCGCCGCCACGGCCACCACGATCGCCAAAGCCGCCGCGACCGCCACGGTCGCCGCCACGGCCACCACGGTCGTCACGGCCGCCGCGAGGACCGCGATCCTCGTCCAGGCCCATGGCGACGAGCGGAGCGATAACCTTATCGAGAGCGGCCATCAGCTCGGTGGCCTCCTCGTAAGAAAGCTCGGGCAGGAGCTTCTCCTTCTTGTTGGCAAGCTCGACCAGGCCCTCAGCGGCATCCTCGGCGGCGAAGACAACAATCTTGCGCATATCGCCCTCGGCGTCGTCGATGCGGCCGACCAGATCGGCAGCCTCGGCCTCAGCCATCAGGCCATCGAGCTCACGAAGGCGCATGCCCAGCAAGTCGGACATTTCCTTCTGCTCCATCTTGGGCTTGAGGTCAAGAAGCTTGATGGCGCGCTCGATGTTCGCCATGCGCTCGGCCTTGGCCTCCTCCTCCTTGGAAATAGCAAAGCGACGGCTACGCAGCAGGCGGGCGGCCTTCTGCATCTTGTCCATCAGCTCTTCGTCATCGTAATCAACGGCGGCCTCGACAACCTCGGCCTCCTCCTCGGCGGAAACCTCGTCAGCAGCCTCAGCCTCGGCAGCTTCGGTCTCCACGGTCTCGACTGCCTCGACCTCGGCAGCCATGGTCTCGTTCTCGGTCTCGTTCATGATCTCTTCGTTCTCGGACATGAGACTCCTTCTTGGCCCTCTCGGGCATCATCGCCCCATTCGCGGGGCCCGTCGCGCACTCTTTGCGCTTTAAACATTCATGCCTCTCGGCAAAACGTCCATTAGTTTATGGTGTCGCCATCCAATCTAGCTGCAGAATCTATGTGCACACATTAATGCGACATGTGCGACTCGCGATGAGCGTACACCAGCGACGCCACGAACCCGACCACGGCAATTACAGCCGCCACACGCACGGCAGCTGCAAATCCAATCGCCTGGGCAACGTCGATCGCAGCGCCAGCGACGCTGGCAGCCGCCGCAGAACTCGAGAGCAGACCGATAAACAGCGACGGGCCAAACGATGCGGCAATCATGTTCCACGTGTTAAGCAATGCCGTTCCGTGAGGATGTTCAGCGGCAGGCAGCGTCTCCAAACCAGCCGTTTGCGAGGGGCTCAGCACCAAACCGACTCCGGCATACACCACAACGGTCAGCGCAACGACGACGCCGATGTTCATGCTTGCCGCCGTCATCGAGATGGCAGTCTGTCCCACGGCAATCAGGACAAAGCCGACCGGCAGCAGCGGCCATGCGCCACGGGCGTCCATCACACGTCCGCCCACAATCGAGGTCACGGCGTTGCAGGCAATCGCCGGCAAAATGAGCAGGCCCGCAATAAGTGCGGTCATGCCGTATGCGCCCTCAAAATAGAGCGGCAACAAAACGCTCATCGAGAACGTCGTCATCATCGACACCACCACAAGCAAGCACGCAGGCCAAAAACGAACGCTCGCCATGGGACGCACGTTAAGCACCGGATGCTCGAGCTTGAGCTGGCGGGCCGCAAACAGGCCGAGCAGCACAACGGCAGCGAAAAGCGCCACGACACCGGCAATCAAATTGGTCGAGAACTCACCCACGGAATACACAAACGCCGTAATGCCGGCAGCGAGCAAAACAACCGACAGAATGTCAAGCGTGGTGTTCGAGCGCTCTCCGACATTCTGAACAAGCTTTACGCCCGCCGCAGCGACCACAACGCCGCCCACCAGCGGCACTACGAATACCGCCCTCCAGCCAAACAACGTGCACATAAGACCGCTGATCACGGGTCCAAACGCCGGCCCTAGCGTAATGCAGGCGCCGCCCAGACTCAGATACAGACCAAGCTTCTCGCGCGGGGCGCAAGACAGCACCACGTTCATCATGAGCGGAAACAAGATGCCCGATCCCGCAGCCTGCAAAATACGGCTTGGCAGCAAAACGCTAAACGACGGAGCGATCAGACACAGGACTTCGCCGGCGACCATACATCCGCATGCGAAAAACAACAGCTTGCGCGTCGAGAAACGGCCGGACAGGAAGGCCATGATGGCCGTAAAGATCGACGTCACAATCATGTAGCCCGAGACGAGCCACTGCGCCGTGGTGGCACTCACCGAAAAGGCCGCCATAATGTCGTGCAACGCCACGTTAATGATGTTCTCGTTAAACGCGGCAACAAAGGCCGCAATATACATAACGACGAGAATCGCCGCAGTGGCCGATGGCGTTGCTTGAACTTGTTGCTGAGATTTGCTCCCCATGCATTTCCTTCCTCTTGGAACGACAGTCGCATCGCCCCAGAGGAACAGTCCAGGGCGAAAAATGAGCCCTAGACTTACGCCAGACGCCGTACACGACGAATCTGGCAACATGGTCCAACGTTGAAAGATTGTAACGCGGACGCGCAGCTTTCCTTCCGCGCTATTATTAAAAGTCCACGAAAGCATAAGACATGAGGAGCCCGCCATGATTAAGCCCATCATGAAATCCGAGTTCTTTTTGCGCCTGCCTTCCGAAGACGCGGGACCCGACGATGCCGTGACCGGGCAGGATCTCCTGGATACACTCCACGAGCATGAGCACGAGTGCGTGGGACTCGCCGCCAACATGATCGGCGTGCGCAAGCGCATCATCTGCGTAAAGGACGGCAACAGGACACTCCTGATGTACAACCCTCAAATTCTTGAGCAGGTCAATGCCTATCAGACGAGCGAAGGATGCCTCTCGCTGATCGGCGAGCGCCCCTGTACCCGCTATCGCCGCATTAAGGTGGAGTATTTGGACGAGAACTTCGTCCACCGCATCAAAAACTTCTCGGGCTACACCGCCGAGATCATCCAACACGAAATCGACCACTGCAATGGCGTCGTGGTTTAGGCCACCTGCCAAAATGAGGGTACCGGAGGCCTCCCTATGGATATCAGCCGCTTTGGCGAATTCGCCATCTTAGCGCAGTCACGCACGTTTCTTGATGCGGCGGAACTGCTTTTCATGTCGCAATCAACCCTCTCCAAGCACATCATGGCAATGGAGCACGAACTCGGCTGCAAGCTCATCGATCGAAGCCAGCGCCACGTAACACTCACCGCGCAAGGTGAAGCGCTCCTCCCCTATGCGCAAAAAATTGCGACGCTTCAGCACCGCTATCTTGCCGCCATTCAAATAGGCGCAGGTGAGCCGCTCGAGCACCTCACCGTAGGTTCTATCCCCATTATGGCCCCTTATGGGATCACGGACGCCGTCATCGATTTTCAGCAGGCGAACCCCTCATATTCTGTTGAGCTCATCGAAGGCGAGGGCGACACACTCAAGCGCATGCTCCTGCACGAGGACATTGACCTGGCCTTCATCCGTGACAGTGGCGCCATCGAGCCGGAGTTCAAAAAGATCCCCTTTACGACCGACCGGCTCGTGGCCGTCCTTCCGCTCGACCATCCACTCGCCGAACGTGACACCGTCGAGATAGACGACCTTATCGACGAGAATTTCCTCATGCTTCCCCAAGGCTCGTTCGTAAGCGAGCTCGTCCTTTCCCTTTGTCGCGAAGCTGGATTTGGCCCACGCGTTACGTTCACCGGCAAACGAGCCGAGAACATCATCTCTCTTGTCGCGCGCGGCGCCGGCGTCTCATTCCTCATGCGCAAGCCGACGGAATCGCTCGCCAGCGGAAAGGTAGCCCTGGTGTCGCTTGAGCCCGCGACGACCTCCGAGGTAAGGCTCTACCTCAAGCGAAACGCCGCGCACTCGCAGGCGGTCGTCTCGTTCATTGGCTTCCTCCCCTACCGTCAGCTCCTGCAGGGCGACCGTGCGTCTTCCACCGCGGCACGACCGTCATAATCCCCGCTGCTCCGCAACCGCAGACTTGTGTCCGCAAACACGCTGACAACGGCACGAAACACAAATATGCCTCGGGCGGCACGTCGCCGTCCGAGGCATATTTAGTTAAAGTGCGCAGACAGACTAGTCCACCGAGATGTTGAGCGCCTTACCGCCCTCGTCCTTCCTGGTACCGATCACCATAGCGGCGACAAGAGCCAGAACGAAAGCGACCACACCGGAGATGACAAGGCCGATAAAGCCCATGTCGATGCCGGCAGGGTTAATAAAGCTCGGAAAACCGAGCGGGCCGGAGGCACCGAAGGCATAGAGTTTGGCACCCATGAGACCGGCGATGGCGCCGCCTACACCAGCGGAAATAAAGGTTGCCCACATAAGGCGCTTACGCGGCAGCAAGATGGCGTAAAGCGCAGGCTCGTTGACACCGAAAATCGAAGAGACAAGGGCGGGAATGTTGACGGCAGCATTTTCCTCGGAATCCTTGGTTCGGATGACCATGCCAAGCACAGCACCGGCGATGGCACAACCGCCTGCATACACGAGCGGATTAATGAGGTCATAGCCGTAGGTTGCGACATCGAGAAACCACAGCGGGATGATACCCCAGTGCAGGCCGAACATGACGAGCAGGCTCCAGAACGTGCCGATGACAAAGCCGGCGAGGGCGGGCTGGACGTTGATGAGCATCAGAATGATCTGGGCAACGATGTTGGAGAGGACCGTCATGACCGGACCGACCACAAGCAGGCCAAGGATGCCGCAAATGAGGAGCGTCAGGATGTTGGAGAAGAACGAGCTCACAAGCGCGGGCAGCGCGTTAGAAAGGGCCTTGTGCACCTTGGAGGCAATCCAGACGATAAAAATCGCAGGCAGAATCGTCGATGAGTAATTCTGCATGATCAGCGGGATGCCAAAAATATCACCGTAGACATTGGACTCGAAGACCGTGCCGGCGCCGAGCGTGTAGAGCGGATCTCCGCCCATAAGGGCAACGAGCGTCGGATAGACGAGGATACCACCGAGCGCCATTCCCATAACGGGCTTAAGTCCGAACTTCTTGGCCGACGTCCAGCCAATGATTAGCGGAAAGTAATAGAAGACCGAATCTCCGATTGCCGAAAGCGTCACATACGTATTGCTGTCCTTGGCTAGCCAACCGGCAACCGTGCAGAGCGCGAGCATCGACTTGATAAAGCCACCGGCCATAAGCACGCCAAGAACCGGTTGCAGGATCTCGGAGATGATGGCAAGCAGACGCGAGAATGGATCGCCCTTTTTGACGTCGTCGCCCTCATCGATATCGAGTGCGGGTTTGGAGTCGAACCCGCCAATCTGAACAAGGTCGTTGTAGACGGCCTCGACAGTGGCACCAATCACGACCTGATACTGTCCGCCGGCCTGGATGACGTCAACGACGCCCTTCGTCGCCTTAAGCTCATTGGTCTGGGCGAGCGATTCATCCTTGAGGTGGAAGCGGAGACGCGTAATGCAGTGGCTCACGTCTAACACATTGTCTCGACCACCGACCTTTGTGATGATTTCATCGCAAAGCTTCTGGTATTTCATGGAATTCTCCTTTTTCTGAGCGGGGCATAGCGTAGATTTCATGCCTCCGTAGTCGACGTGGAAGGACAAGGAACCCGCTTCCCCCTTTGAAATCCGCGGACGCACGTACGCCCGGGATGGGAAACGGCAGAGAAGATGGAAGATGCCGATCACATGGCAGCGAGCCTCATTGGCCCATGTCACGCAATCAGGTCTACAGACGCGAATCTGCTGCGCCGAGAAGTCTCGTCGTCTGGCAGAACTTGTCACACAGACGTTCCGGTTCGCCCTGGGGAATCTGAGTACGCTCGGTCTCAAAGGAGAGGCCGTACTCGCGTGCCGGAAGGAAATACTCGAAATAGCCGTTGGTGTAACCGCAAACTATTCCCTCGACCGGGCATTCGCGCTTCATGCGAATACCCAAGTCGCTGCCGAGCTCACTCGGGAACACAAAGAGATGCAGGCCGCCCAAACTGATGACGGCACACTTAAGCGTGAGCGAAAAGTCGTCATGGGCAACGGTGTGATAGAACGTCTGAGGCTCGATGCGGTCAAGAACGACCTCGCGATCGAGCTTGATCTGGGAAATCGCCTCGGCAAGACCGGTCGAAACGCGCTCGACCTCGGGAATGCCGCGTCCCTGGCGAAAATTGCGGTCGCTACAGTCACCAGCAGCACCGACGACCATGGCCGGATAGTAACCAAGACTCTGAGCGAGCTTTTTGCCGGTAAGACCGGCGAGTTCGCTCGTGAGCTCCGTGCAGTCGGGTCCGACGCAAGCGGAATGCACCGCCCAGTTCACAAAGCCCGCAAATGGCTTGCCTTCGGTATCGAAGAACGATACGACAATGACCTCATTGTCGGCGAGTTCACCTGGGATGATGCGGTTGTCGTAGAAACCGGTGATGACCTGCTTGCCCAAGCGACAAATCGCGGGCTGTGCGTTGGCGCGGCACTCCTCAAAGCATTGGCAAATGGTATCGAGGAACCAGCGGTAGTAGTTCTCGTCGAATTTTCCCGTCCACCAGCTGCGGTGGTAAGCGACGATTGAAGTATGGTCGTGCGTCGCCGAGAGCAGGACGCAATCACGGTCAATGCCGTAGCGCTCGGCGAGCATTGTCTTGACTTCCTCGGCCATGCTTTCCTCGAACTCGAGGACATCGGCATTAAAGAGAAACACTTCACGTTCGCCTTGCTGGAAGAGGATGGCGTTGGCGAAGACGTCGTCATGGACGCCTGTCGCAGTCTCCAGACGGTTGGGAAGATTGCGGTAGCCAATCAGGTAGATGTCGCCCTGTGGGGTGATTTTGCGGCGCGCGTGTCCAATGTTCATGCACGTTCTCCTTCTGTGTCACGCCGCATTCAAGGCGGCAATGATGATTTCGACGAGGCGCTCATGGGATCCGGCGGCAAAACCGGAGTTCATGGCCTCATAGGTGATCTTTTCGTACGCGTCGGGAGCCGGTAGGTACTTCTGTCCGCCGTTGACGAGCGTGGCAAAGAACACAGAGCCGGACCGAGCGGCGCGCACAGTGGCGCCGAACGCACTCGAGACCTCAGGTTGTACGCCGACAAGCTCGACGTTTCCCAGCCGGAGCAGATAGACCCTCGTGCGCTGCTCGCCAGCGGCATGAAATTCATACGTTCGGTGCGGAGCCAAAGAGTGAAAATCGGCGCGTGTCTGAGCGGGCAGAAAAACGTCGACCGTGCGGGCATCGATGCCGGTGGCGTCATCCTCACGCGCCATGCGAGCGGCCTCGATCAAAGCATCGCCCAAGGCCTGACCCTGCTGGTGCAGCATGCGGTATCCGTCTTCATGGGCATCGACCGTCTGCTTAACGCCGGCCGCATCGAACATGACGTTCATGGCGCGCTCCGCCGGACCTTGGTCGCCCGCGGCGCCTGGCAGCAACAGGGCAACGCCGCCCAGCTCGCGCTCGAGTGACATGGCGGCAAAACCAAAGAGGTCTCCGCTCGCCATGTGCCTCCCCTCGGAGTCGCGCGACCCGTCGAGCACGGAGGACTGAACGTCCGCCGTCGCGAGCACGGCAACATACTCGCCCCCGGCATCCCTTATGGCGAGTACGGGCATCGTGTGGTCGGCAAACCCCCTGGGATTCGAGCCCAACCACCAGCCGGCAGGCGTCTCAATGTCGCGATTAACGTTCACGGGGCATTCGCCCTCCACAGTGGCGAGCGTGGCAGAGCGAATGCCCGCAACAGCGCGCTCGACAGCCGTGCGGGCGGCAGCGACGAGCGCTGCGCGATAGCGCTCGTTGCGGTTGCGGGCAGCATCGTCGACAAGATGCCCGGAAGTGCGGACGTGAGGCATGGAAAACGTGTGGGTAGGAACCACCCAAGAATAAGCACCGCTGCAATTGGCGGCATCCTCAACAACCTCACGCAGATCGGCGAGTAGAGCCGGAGCGATCGAGGTGACCTCAAGCGAAAGGACGCAGGCGCGTCGCCCCGTCCCCTCGATGATAAGGGCACGGGCGAAGACCTCATGACGGAGTTCGTCGAAACCGTCGAACGGCAACACGTCCCCAAGATCGATGGCCACACGAGCGGCCCCAGCCCTCATCTCTCCTTCGTCCATGGCAGATACTCCCCTCTGATTGCCGCTCACTCGACACCGTACAGTTGCTGCGCCGTACCGCCAAGCACAAGGTCGCTGTCTGTATCGCTCAGATTTGCAGCGCGAACGCAGGCGACACCCTCGGTGAGCCACTCGCGTTTAACGGGATAGCTCGTGCCAAAAACAATATGGTCTGCACCCAGCACGTCAACCGCGCAGGCAAGGAGTATCTTGCCCCAAGGCTGAGCATGGGACATGTCGAAATAGATGTTGTTCTCGAGGCGCCTGGAAACGGTCTCGGTATCGACCTGAAAACGGCCAGAAGCATCAGGGCGCTTGGGACCATGAGGCAGCAGCATCTCCTTGAACGCAAAGTATGCGCCGCCGAGCATGGAGTGGACCATCTTGATATTGGGGTAGCGCTCAAAGAAATCGCCAAAGATCTCTCGGCCGATCGCCGTAGTTTGGTCGACGCAGCGGCCATAAGAGCGGCGAAGGTTGTCGTACGCGAGAAGCGATTCGTTCTCGACCGGCACGGGAACATGGTGCACGTAAACGGTGACATGGCGTTCGTTCAGGTGCTCGAAAAAGCTCGAGAAGACCTGGTCGTCGAGATAGCGCTTGCCGTAGTGAGCGCAGAGCTGCACACCCGCAAAACCATCGTCGAGCCTGCGATCGAGCTCCTCCAAATTCGCTTTGGTGCCAAAGGGCGGCACAGCGACAAGCGGAATCAGACGGCCACTTGACGCCTTCGCGTCAGCAGCCATACCGTCGTTGAAACGCCGGCACATCTCGAGCGACATCCACTCGTGACAACCGGGGAGCTTGAGGATCGCCTTGTCGACCCCCGCCTCATCCATATCGGCCAAGCGCTTCTCGAGGGTGTAGTCGCCCTCAATGTAGTTAAGACCCGGAGAACCGGCGGGCATCTCGATCACGATCTGTCGTTTGCCGGCGGAATTCATGGTCAGATAGCCTTCGGTGTCATAGGCGCGGGGTACCTCGGCCAAAAACTGTTCGCAGAGCGTCTCGTCATGAAAGATGTGCTCGTCGAACCAGTAGGAATTTGCATCGATAATCATTGGTTGGAACCGCCTTTCATCTTGTTGAAAACATTCTAGAAAAGCAGGTACCCGGACATCAATTCCAGCTTAAGCCCACTGTATTCCATTTTGGAATAGAACTTACCGCTCACACGCGAACCTCGCCCGCTCAACGAGACAAGCGCTAACAGTACGGGCTTAGACAGAAAACGGTCGGCCCGCATCCGTTGCGGGCCGACCGTTTCATTACAGTCTACCTTTGCCGTTACGCCTGGCGGTAGTGATCGAAGAAATCGGCGAGGTCTTCGAGGGACTCTTTGAGCACTTCCATGCGCGGCAGGTACACGATGCGGAAGTGATCGGGCTCGGCCCAGTTAAAGCCGCCGCCGCGCGTGATCAGAATCTTCTTCTCGTGCAGCAGGTCGAGGGCAAACTGCTCGTCATCGGTGATGTTGAACTTCTTAACATCCATCTTGGGGAAGATGTAGAACGCCGCGCGCGGCTTGACCACCGAGATGCCGTCGATCTTGTTGAGCGCCTCATACACAAAGTTGCGCTGCTCGTAGACACGACCGCCGGGACGGATGTAGTCGTTGACCGACTGATGGCCGCCGAGCGCCGTCTGGACGATCGACTGAGCCGGCACGTTGGAGCACAGGCGCATGTTGGAGAGCATGTTGATGCCCATGATGAAGTCGCTCATGCAGCGCTGGTTGCCCGAAAGCACCATCCAGCCAATGCGATAGCCCGCGATCATGTGCGACTTGGAAAGGCCGCTAAAGGTGACACAGGGCAGATCGGGGGCGAGCGAGGCAATCGAGACGTGCTCGTAGCCGTCCATGCACAGGCGGTCGTAGATCTCATCGGCAAAGATCATCAGCTGATGCCTGCGTGCAATCTCGACGATGCCCTCGAGCACCTCGCGCGGATAGACAGAACCCGTGGGGTTGTTGGGGTTGATGATGACGAGGGCTTTGGTCGCGCTCGTGATCTTGGACTCCATATCCTCCAGGTCGGGATACCAATCCGCCTGCTCATCGCACAGATAATGTACGGGATGACCGCCAGCAAGGGTTGCGCACGCCGTCCAGAGCGGATAGTCGGGGCTGGGGATCAGAATCTCGTCGCCATTGTCGAGCAGCGCGTTCATCGAAAGCTGAATGAGCTCGGACACGCCGTTGCCCGTGTAGATATGCTCCATCTGAACGTTGGGCAGGCCCTTGATCTGCGAATACTGCATGATCGCCTTGCGCGCGGAGAACAGGCCACGCGAGTTGGAATAGCCTTCGCAGTCGGGCAGCTGCTGGCGCATGTCCTTGATGACCTCATCGGGCGTGCGGAAACCGAAGGGCGCCGGGTTGCCGATATTGAGCTTGAGGATGCGCTCGCCCTCGTCCTCCATACGGGCGGCCTCGTCGACGACGGGACCGCGCACGTCATACAGGACGTTGTCGAGTTTGGTGGATTTAGAAAAAGTACGCATGGTGGTGCTCCTTGCAATTTGAGCTGAGGGATGGGGTTCGGGCTTGGAATCGTTGCGGGGTGATGATGCCTCGCCTTGATCGGCGTCGCCGGCAAGCAGCCAGGTAACATCGACCTCCAAAATCCGGGCGAGCAGCTCAGCCACATCGCGCCGCGGGATCGTCTTGCCGCTCACATATTGGCTCATCTGACTCTTGCCGAGTTTTTTGCCGAGCATCTCCGATGCGCGGATTACGTCCGACTGGCGAACGTCGCGATTGGACATAGTCTGTCGCAGGCGATCGCAAAACGTCTCTTGGGCCACAGGAACCTCCTTGCTGGCAAAGTTCAATTTATAGAACACGAATTGAACCAAGGTTCAATTTAGCAAGCAGTATAGCGCCGTACCTCATTCGAAAGTTCAATTTCATAAGAAAACGTACGGAACTCCGAGTTTTGCCCAAAGCGGACAATGACGTGCACACGTTTAGAGGTATTCAAGGAATCGAGCGGCGGCAAGCGAAACGTCAGCCGTGCGATATATCGCATTGATCTGCCGATGGGGATGTCCCTCGAGTGGTCGCACGGCAACATCGAACTGACAGCGGCGCAAGATGAGCGCGGGAAGAATGCTCACGCCCAAGCCGTCCTCGACCATAGCCATAATCGCATAGTCATCCCAAGTCGACAGCTTAGAGCGCACCGCCAGGCCCGCGCGGCGAAACAGCGGCGTAATCTCGTCATCGGTGCCGCGTTCTAGCAGAATAAACTGCTCGTTAGCCAAATCGGAAAGAGAGACGGCCTCCGCCGTGGCAAGCAAAGAGCCTGCCGGCACTACCGCCATCAACTCGTCGCGCACCAAAGGCCGCGATGCCATGCCGTTTTCTCGGGGCTCATGCGGGATAAAGCCCAGATCGCAGCGGCCCTCTGACACCCATTGTTCAATCTCTGAGTAATCGCCCATCAGCAACTCGTAATCGACGTCCGGGTAATCGGCGCGAAAGCGCGCAATCACTGGCGGCAGCACGTGGGTCGCCACACTCGAAAACGTACCGATGCAGATTTTGCCGCGCATGAGCCCGCGCATCTCATCCACCCGTCGCTGCAAGCGAGTGAATTCCTCACAGAGCGCCTCGACAGCCGGCATGACCTGCCGCCCGTCGGCAGAAAGCACTACGCCCTCGCGACTGCGGTCGAGCACCTTAAAGCCCCAATCGGCCTCAAGATCGGCCACCATACGGCTCACGCCCGACTGCGAATAGCTCAGCCGCTCGGCAGCACGCGTAAAGCTTCCGGCGCGCACCGTCTCCAGCAGCACCTGCATCTTTTGAATATTCGTTTCCACGAGGCGCCTCCACCTATGCATGAGTTTTTGTCATGTTAACTATGCATTATATTCGCTTTTCTTCTAAAGCCAGTTCACCCATAGTGAACTTGTTCGGATATAGAGGGGACGGAAGCGCATGAACAACGGACTGTTTACGTACTTAGCAGCATTGCTATTGTTTGGCTCCAACGGCATCATCGCCGCCGCCATCGCACTGCCGAGCTCCGATATCGTGCTACTGCGCACGTTTTTGGGCGCCCTCTCGCTTGTCACTATCCTTGCCATCACCCAACGCCATAAACTGCAGGCGCCATCTCGTCCCCGCGAAGCCGCAGCACTCCTTCTCTCGGGAGCCGCGCTGGGCGCCAGCTGGATTTTTCTGTTCCGCGCCTACCAGACGATCGGCGTCGGCGTATCCTCGCTGCTGTACTACTGTGGCCCCATCATCGTTATGGCGCTCTCCCCACTCATCTTTGGTGAAAAACTGACCGGCGGCAAAATCGCCGGGTTTATCGCCGTCGCCTGCGGTGCTTTTCTCATTGCAGAACAAGGTCTAGGCGGCAATATGCCCATTGCGGGTATTGTCTGCGGTATCGCCTCGGCATTTTGCTATGCGCTGATGGTCATCGCTAGCAAGGGTGCGCCACACATCGAAGGCCTCGAGAACTCCGCGCTCCAGGTGAGCGCCGCCTTTGTGACCGCGCTGGTCCTCACGCTCATCACGCAGGGCGCTCCCTCGTTCCTGTCCGCCGGCGTCGCCGCATGCATCGATTGGCGCGCCGTCGTCATGCTCGGCGTCGTCAACACCGGCATCGGTTGCCTGCTCTACTTTAGCGCCGTCGCCAAACTGCCCGTGCAGACCGTCGCCGTCGTCGGCTACCTTGAGCCGCTTTCGGCCGTCGTGTTCTCGGCCGTCCTTTTGGGCGAAGCCATAACATCGGTCCGTCTGATGGGCGCCGCGCTTATCATCGGCGGCGCGATTTTTTGCGAACTCGCCGGCAAACGCGCAAGCGCCAAGGCTGGCATCGCCCAGACAGCACGTGCTTAAAAGCCCCTGCTTTGAAATGCCCCTGCGTACATGAATAATCCCCAGCTGGGGATTATTGTCTAAAGTCAACCAATGTGCCAAACTGCTCTTGTATGTATAAAGACGGCATAAAGATTATCTGTCCTAGACAGATAACCGGATGTCCAAGGGAGTCCACGTGGCACACAACAAACTGGAGGCAAGCCCCCAAGACCAGCGTGGTCAAGGCGGGCATGGAGCCATTCCCCTCTCAGCTGGCATGCTGCTCGTTACGCTCGGCGTCGTATACGGCGACATCGGCACGAGCCCCATGTACACCATGAAATCAATCGTTGCCAACAACGGCGGCATCGGTACCGTCAGCGAGGACATGATCTTAGGAGCGCTTTCGCTCGTCATCTGGACCATGACGCTCGTGACCACGGTCAAGTACGTGGTTATCGCCATGAAGGCCGATAACCACAACGAAGGCGGCATCTTCGCCCTGTTTAGCCTGGTGCGCAAGGTGGCACCGTGGCTGATTCTCCCCGCCATGATCGGCGGCGCGGCGCTGCTCGCCGACGGCATCCTCACCCCCGCGGTCACGGTCACCACAGCCATTGAGGGCTTGCGCACTATCGAGTGGGGCCACGCGCTTTTGGGTGACGGGCAAACCAACGTCATCATTATTACCATCATCATTATCTGCGGTCTGTTTGCCATGCAGCGCGCCGGCACCTCGTCGATCGGCAAGCTGTTCGGCCCGCTCATGACGCTGTGGTTCCTGTTCCTGGCTGGCGCCGGCCTGTTCAACATGCTCGGCAACCTATCCATCCTGCGCGCTCTCAACCCCATTCGCGGCATTTTGTTCCTGTTCTCGCCCATCAACCACTCGGGCATTATGGTGCTCGGCTTCGTCTTTCTGTCGACGACCGGCGCCGAGGCCCTCTACTCGGACATGGGTCACGTGGGCAAGGCTAACATTTACGCATCCTGGCCGTTCGTAAAGGCGGCCCTCATCCTTAACTATCTGGGCCAGGGCGCTTGGCTGCTCGCCAACAACTCCAATCCCCAGATGCTCGCGATGGACATCGTCAACCCGTTCTATATGATGCTTCCCGAGCCCCTGCGCCCCTTTGCCATCGTGCTTTCGGCCGTAGCGGCCATCATCGCCTCGCAGGCCCTCATCACCGGCTCGTTCTCACTGGTATCCGAGGCAACGCGCCTCAACCTTATGCCGCACCTGCGCATCCACTACCCCAGCGACACCAAGGGCCAGCTCTATATTCCGCTCGTCAATAACATCATGTGGGTCGGCTGTATCTTCATCGTGCTGCTGTTCCAGAACTCCGAGCGCATGGAGAGCGCCTATGGCCTCGCCATTACCGTGACCATGCTTATGACCACCACGCTGCTGACGAGCTATATCGCCGGCATTCTTAAGCACAAGCTGGGCGCCTGTGTCTTCGCCCTGCTCTTCGGCGCCATTGAGCTGTGCTTCTTCGCCTCATGCCTCACCATGTTCTTTGACGGCGGTTACGTCATGATCTTCTTGGCCTCGCTGCTGTTTGGCCTTATGTATGTGTGGCGCCGCGGCACCGCCATCGAGCGCACACAAACGATCCTGCTGCCCGTCTCCAAGTACATCGATCAGCTCAACCGCCTGCGCAACGACGAGACCT
Organism: Collinsella sp. CLA-ER-H8; assembly: GCF_040092335.1. Classification (NCBI taxonomy): domain Bacteria; kingdom Bacillati; phylum Actinomycetota; class Coriobacteriia; order Coriobacteriales; family Coriobacteriaceae; genus Collinsella; species Collinsella sp. CLA-ER-H8. The sequence continues at coordinate 15,025 of NZ_JBBNLU010000018.1, forward strand.
ACCCCGTGCTCGCCGACAATCTGGTGTTCCTCACCAACAGCCCCGATCCGCTCACACTCGACCGCGACGTGCTCTATTCCATCCTGGACAAACATCCCAAGCGTGCCAAGGCATACTGGTTCATCAACGTGCACGTTACCGATGAACCCTATACGCACGAGTATTCCGTCGAGACCTTTGGCACGGACTTTTTGTTCCGCGTACGCTTGGACCTGGGCTTTAAGGTCAATCAGCGCATCAACGCCTACCTGCGCCAGATCGTTGGCGACCTGATGGCATCGGGTGAGTTGCCGCCGCAGCATCACACTTACTCCATCTACGAGACACGCGGCAACGTGGGCGACTTCCGTTTTTGCATGCTGCGCAAGATGCTCGCCCCCGAAACGGACATCAACCGCAATGACCACCGCGTCATGGCCATCAAGTACGCCGTCCGCCGCGCCTGCGGAAGCCCGGCACGCTGGTACGGTCTAGAGAACTCGGCCATCATCATCGAGTACGTACCCCTCTTTGCCCGCATGCGTCCGGCCGTCAAACTTGTGCGCACCCAGGTGCCGCTCGAGATCCAGATCGAAGAGGCCGAGGAAATGGAGGTCGACATCTTCTCGGACGACTTGGTCAACGGCAACGAGGCCGGTAGGAACATGAACGTCGATCCCACCGAGTTGCTCGAGAGCGTCGCCGATACGCCCGAACAGCAACAGCTCGACGGCTTCGAGAGCGAACAACTCAACGACGCCAACTTCTAGCGACGTCACAAATCGACGACAGCGCCCCTGCACCTCACGGGAGATGCAGGGGCGCTTTGCATTGCAGTGAAGCTATCGGCTACGAACGACGCGGCTCGGGAGCCACGAGCTTATCGGGGCTCGCACCCTCGGCATCCATCAGGCTCACGTAGCGAATCGACGGATCCCCATACATCGCGTAGTAATAATTGCCCGTGCGTGCGCTAAAGCATCCGGTATAGATAGTCTTCTCGAACTTGCCATCGCCCATCCTGGACGCCCCCTCAATCATCACCACGCCCTCGAGTGAACGGAACATGCGGACGACGTTTTCGGTCTCGCTCTCCTTTTGCGGGTAATTGGCATTGAGGTACGCCGCCTTTACAAAACGGCTCGGCGAATAGCAATCGCCCGGAATGCCGCGCATGCCGGCACCGGCTCCATAGGGCTTGAGCTCGGCGCCACGCCATGTCGCCGTCTGCGGAAAATCGCTTGTGGCGGTGATATAGGTGCGTAGGTTTTCCATATGCCACGGGAAGGTCGGCTGATTGGCAAGGGTGTCGACCGGATCGTCGTATACATGCAGGCCGTCAGTCATCATCTCGACCACGATGCTGCGCTGGCTGTCGCCGATAATCCAATGGAGCAGTGACACGCCCAGCCCCTCTCCGGCAGATTTGGCGACAATCACCGTGTCGCGCAGCGCGGCCTCGACCTCATCGACCGTCGAGAACGTCGCTGCCACCCACAGGGGAAACTCATAGGCCGCGATATTGGTCTTGCCGTCGACAGGGCCCTCGGCATACTCGGCATAACCCGGGAAATTGAGACCCGCCACGGCGAGGCCCGCATCGTTGCCGCAGTCGAAGAACATAGGGTAGTTCTCGTAATCGATGCACATGCCGATTACCGCGTGCGCCGCCGACGCATCGTCGATAAACGAATACGGGACGTGGAACCCGCGCGGCATCACGCGAACCTGTTGGCCGTAGTCAAAGCTCCAGTCTAGGTTGCGGCCTAGATACATGTGACCAGAATTATCGGTAAATCGAATGCTCGTACACATAGCGCCTCCTAGCTTTGCGTTCCTGCTAAGGTTATTGTCACCAAACAAAAAGGCGCTAAACACAAAAGCCCGGACATGACAACAATGTCACGTCCGGACCAAAAGAGACGAAGTGCGGTGCTTTGGTCCCCTTAGACCAACTTTCCTAGACAGTGGTCAATCATGTGTTGAATCATCTGCGCCTCGAAGCCCACAAAGTCCTGCTTGCGCTCGCGCATCTTGCCGTCGACGATCACGTCATAAGCGACCTTGCACTTGATATAGCGCGTGGACTTGGTGATCTCCTCGTGCGTCAGGCAGCTCTCCTCCATCTTGCTGGCGCCCAGGCCAAACACCAGACGGGGGTTGTAAAGCACGTGGGGCTCACCGGCGTCGTCCAGATAGACGCAGACCTTCTTGGTGACGCCGATCTGGTTGGCAGCAAGGCAGCCGGCATCATCGAGTGACTTGATGGTATCGATCAGATCCTGAGCAACCGACTCGTCCTCGACGGTCGCAACCTCGCAACGCTGAGACAAAATAGCCTCGTCGTGGCAGAGCTCTTTAATCATACGTTCCTCCATAGGGGTCGTTGTAACCGCTTAAGTATACGGTACCCTCACATTTTCATGCGAAAAATACCGTCCGTCTGCTACAAAGCGCCGAACATCAACATGCGAGGAACAGCAGCGTCGTAAAGGGGCTATAGTAGGTGAGTTCGTGTCAATCGGCCTAAACTCGGGGCCGAACAAGGAAAGGGTATGCATGGACGAACTATTTCACGTCAGCGAGCGCAAGTCCACAATCGGGACCGAACTCCGCGCTGGACTGACAACATTCCTGGCGATGGCCTACATCATCGCCGTCAACCCCGCGGTGCTCTCGGGCGCTGGCATCGATGCGGGAGCGCTCGCCTGCGCCACCTGCCTGGGCGCCGGCATCATGACCATCTGCATGGGCATCTTCGCCAACCGCCCGCTCGCCTGCGCGTCGGGCTTAGGCGTCAACGCGATGATCGCCGGAATCACCACCACCGTCTGCGGCGGTGACTGGCACGTGGCCATGAGCGTCATCTTCCTTGAGGGCGTCGTCATCTTGCTGCTCGTGCTTTGTGGCCTGCGCGAAGCCATCATGGACGCCATCCCGGTTGTCCTGCGTCACGCCATCTCGGTGGGTCTGGGCCTGTTTATCGCCATGATTGGCCTGTGCGACGCTGGCATCATCACCGCTGGCGCCGGTACGCTCGTCGGCCTGGGCGACATCGCCTCCCCCACCTTTATCGTCGGCATCATCTCCATCGTCGTGACGGTTGCCCTGGCTTCCCGCAACGTGCCGGGCTCGTTGCTCATCGGCATCATCGTCGCCGTTATCGCCGGTATCCCCCTAGGTGTGACCCAGGCTCCGACCGGTATCATCGCCCCGCTCGACTTCTCGAGCATCGGTGGCCCCATCGCCGACGCCGGCGGCGTGCCCGCCATCGTCAAGGTCCTTACCGACCCCGCGCTCCTCGTCATCTCGTTCTCGCTGCTCATGAGTGACTTCTTCGACACCATGGGCACCGCGATGGCCGTGGCCAAGCAGGGCGAGTTCCTCACCGACGACGGCAACGTCGAGAATATCAAGGAAATCCTGATCGTCGACTCCGCCGCCGCCGCTGTGGGCGGTTTCATGGGCGTCTCCTCCATCACCACCTTCGTCGAGTCCACTTCCGGCGCCGCCGACGGTGGCCGCACGGGCCTCACCTCCGTCACCACCGGCGTGCTGTTCATTCTCGCCGCGTTCTTCTCCCCCATCGTCACCATCGTTTCCAGCGCCGCCACCTGCGGTGCCCTGGTCTACGTCGGCTACCTCATGATGAGCGAGGCCTCCGAGATCGACTGGTCCGACGTGTCGCAGGGTTTCCCGGCGTTCATGATTGTCGCCGGCGTGCCCTTCACCTACTCCATCTCTGCCGGCATTGGCCTGGGCTTTATCGCCTACGTGATCGTCGCGCTCTTTAAGGGCGAGGCTTCCAAGATCAAGCCGCTCATGTGGATCGCAGCCCTTGCTTTCCTCGTCTACTTCTTCGTAGCGTAGGCGCAAGGTTCGCAATATCAAACAGCAAAGCGCGGAGTCGCATCGAGCGGCTCCGCGCTTTGCTTTTAAAGCCAGGCACCGCACGGACGCGCGATGTATTGCCTCCCAAGTTTTGGCCATTTTGCCCTCCAAACGGCACTACCGCCGGCTACATCCTGCAGATATGCTGGGCGTAATCGCATAGGCCCTATGAGGATGGGAGCAACCATGGCAGCCTTGTTCACGACCCCCAAACGCAATGACACTACCGCCGGAACCCATGTTGCCGAACCCGACGTTCGCCGTCGCATAGGACTCGCGCACGGCAGCTGGCGCCGCGTGACGCGCCGCATCGTCGCGGGCGCCGTGTGCGCGCTCACGGTGAGCTCGCTGCTCATGCCGAGCGTCTCGCTCGCAGCGGAATGGGTCAAGGTCGGCGGCAACAAGTACAACACCGCGGCGAGCGACGAGGCCGGTACCTGGTCGTGGGACGGCGCCGACGACTTGAAGCTCAACAACTATAACGGCGGCGAGATCCAGGCCGCAGGCAAGCTCAACGTGAATTACTCGGGAACCAACATCGTCACTGCCGAATGGATCGAAAGCATCAACGTTTCTCATGGCACTAACGAGAATGCCGAGCTCAATATCCAAGGCAACGAGGGCGGCACGCTCAGCGTGACATCTACTGAGGACGCTATCCTCTCCACGGGTAATATCAACATCGACGGAGCCGGATCCGTCAACGCCACGAGCACTGGGTTTGATGCCATCAATGCCGGAGGTGATCTCGCTATCAAAGGTTCGGGCAACGTCAACGCCACGGGTGCATCGGATGGCATCAGGGCAAACGGCAATATCACGATTGACGACAGCGGAGCCGTCACCGCCAGGGCTACCAAGGACAAGGGTATTGGAGCCGACAAGAACCTCACCATCAAGGGTGACGGGACGGTCGAGGCAAGCTCAGCCGATGGTGAGGCCCTTTGGAGCGGCGGCAATATCAACATCTCGGACGGCAGCCAGGTCAAGGCAAACGCCGAGGGATATCTTGCCGTCGACACTGAGGGCAGTCTCGCGGTCACGAACGCCTCCCTTGACGCAAGCGGTGTTGAATATGGCGTCTATGCCCACAAGGGCGTTACGCTCGATCACGCGACCGTGACGGTCCGTACCAGCGCGAACGGCGGCCAGGCCATCGCCCTCATCACTGACGGGGGCGACATCGACATCAAGAACGGCTCCACCGTGGACGCGTTTGCGGAAGGCGAGGTTTCGGCTGCATTCTCCACCAGAAACGATCGACCCAACGAGAAGGGCGGCCACATCTACATCAGCGACTCCGTTGTCAAGGCCATAGCCCGCTATGTCGAGAACGGCGACGGCCCCATCCCCTACAGCGAAAACCAAGATGGCGAGACGAGGCGCGAACCCCAAGGCGAGAACATCGGCATCATCGCCCAGACCAGCGAGGGCGTCACACCCGCAGTCATCTCGATCATCCGCAGCAAGGTAACGGCCGAAGGAGATACAGCGGCAATCTTTGCCCGTGCCATGAGCGCTGACGGCAAGACAATCGGCACCATCAAGATTGAGAACGCCGCCATCCAGACGCCCGAAGGCGGCAAGGTCATTGACTATCGCAAGCTCCGTGACGGCATCTACGAGGCAGGCCAAGCCATCGGCACGGGCGACGCCACGGTCGACTCCCTCTATATCAAAGCAGTCGCCAAAAGTACGACCATCGCACCTCCCGAGGTAGCCAAGCCGGAAGACCCCAAGCCTGACGAGACCAAGCCCGCAGAAAGCAAGGCCGCGGAGTCCAAGCAGAACCCCAAGCCTGAGGGCTCAAAGCCGACCAAGGCCGTTGCGGCTTCAACCACGAAAGCCAAGACTACCGGCGTGCTCGCGGCAACCGGCGACACCTCGGGTGCGGCCATCGTGGCAACCGTCCTTGCGGGAACAGCCGCTATCGCCGCAGGCACCATGGCGAGCCGTAAGCGTTCTTAGACGCCTCTGCGCACATGGCAGCTCCCGCGAAGGCCCCGAGCCCCAGCACCGTTTAACAACGCCACCGCCGAGCTCCCCTCCGGCGGTGGCGTTTTCCATATGAGTCCGCAGGGGATGCACGAGATTGTCTTTGGTCTAGCCCAACCGGCATACGCTGGCGTGCGACAATTGGGGCTGCCGATATCACAACACTGAGAGAAGCCCGTCATGGAAGCGCATCAAAAGCAGATAACCGTTTATTCGAATCATACGGAAAGCGCGCCTGTCATCTACCTTCCTGTGGTCGTGGGCGACGGCAGCGAGGTTTATAAGTGTTGCCGAGAGCTCGACTGTCCGCCATTCGCCCTCGTCACCATTGGCGGGCTCGATTGGAATCGCGAGCTGAGCCCCTGGGCATGCGACGGGACCGTACGCGATGCCGAGCCTTTCGGCGGCCAGGCTGCCGATTTTCTTGATGAGCTGCTGAATCAGATAATCCCCCAGGTCGAGTCGTCGCTTCCTCAGCCGCCCACCTGGCGCGGCATTGCCGGTTACTCGCTCGCGGGCCTCTTCGCACTCTGGTCCCTCTGGCAAACCGACGCCTTTGACCGCGCCGCGAGCGCATCGGGGTCGCTATGGTTTCCCGACTTTGTCGACCGTGCCAGCACGGCCCCTTTTGCCGGCAGCCCGCAAGCCGTCTACCTGTCACTCGGCAAAAAGGAAACCAAGACGCCCAACCGCATGATGCGGCATGTACTCGACGACACACGCGCGATGGAAGCGTTGCTCGTCGAGCGCGGCATTCCAACAACGCTGGAGCTCAACCCCGGCAATCACTTTGCCCAAACCGACTTACGCATGGCCCGCGGCATCCACTGGATACTGACACATTAAAAATGGTGCCCACACGCATATACGCATGGGCACCATATCTTGTTTTAGCTGAACGCAGCTGCTACTCAGCAGCCTCCTCAAGCTCGGAGACATCAAACTCAAAGTCGTTACCCGGCAGGATGGCGTTGAGCACAATGCCCACCAGTGAGCCCACGGCAATGCCGGACAGCGAAATGGTCACGCCGCCCAGCTCCAACACGATGGCGCCGGCGGTGCTGTACGCGATGCCGAGCGAAAGCACGAGCACCAGCGCGGCAACCAGCACGTTGCGGTTGTTCTGGAAATCGACCTGGTTCTCGATGAGGTTGCGGACGCCCACAGCGCCGATCATGCCGTAGAGCACGAGCGACACACCGCCGATCACACACGCCGGCATGGCCGCAATGACAGCCGCGAACTTGGGGCAGAACGAAAGCACGATGGCGCAACACGCGGCAATTCGAATTACGCGCGGGTCAAACACGCGCGTCAGGGCGAGCACGCCGGTGTTCTCACCATACGTAGTGTTGGCCGGAGCGCCAAAGAGCGAAGCCAGAATCGTGGCAAGGCCGTCGCCGAGCAGCGTGCGATGCAGACCGGGATCGGCAATGAAGTTGCACTCGCAAGTCGAACCGATAGCAGAGATATCGCCGATATGCTCGATCATGGTCGCGAAGGCCAGCGGCATGATGGTGATGATGGCCGTCGTGGCAAGACCGCTATCGAACTGCGGCCCAAAGAGTGCAAACACGGTGTTGTCCCACACGATGGGCAGACCGACCCACGGAGCGGCGGCAACGCCCGAGAAATCAACCTCGCCGAGCGCAGCCGCAACGGCATAGCTCACCACAACGCCCAGCAAAATCGGCACGATCTTGACCATGCCACGGCCCCAGATGTTGCAGATGACGATAACGGCAACGCCAATGACAGCCACAAGCCAGTTGGTCTGGCAGTTAGCAATAGCGGAACTTGCCAGGATCAAGCCGATGGAAATGACGATGGGGCCAGTCACCACCGGCGGAAAGAAACGCATGACACGCTTGGCGCCAAACGCGCGGAAGAGCGCCGCCAGCACCGGATAGAGCAGGCCGGCACAAGCTACGCCCAGGCAGGCGTAGGGCAAAAGCTCGGTCTCGCCGTTGGGCGCGATTGCGGCATAACCGGCAATAAAGGCAAACGATGAGCCCAAAAATGCCGGCACCTTACCGTGCGACAGGAAGTGGAACAGCAGCGTTCCCAAGCCGGCAAACAAAAGCGTTGCCGATACCGAGAGGCCGGTGAGCACGGGCACCAGTACCGTGGCGCCAAACATGGCAAACAGGTGCTGCAGGCCGAGCAGGAACATGCGCGGGCGGCCAAGCGACGATGCATCGTAGATGGCATCGGTGACGGCGGGCGTCGAAGACTGGGACATGGATGTCCTTTCGAATGGAAGGGCGATCGGGCATATCGGATAACCTGCCCGAACGATACAATCCGAACCATTGTACGCGATACGCCATGCCTCGCACGCGCCGTCACCTGCGAACGTTACCGCTATTTCCAAACGCGCTCGGCAACGCGCTTGACCAGCGCGATCTTTGCCCATTGCTCGTCCTCGGTCAGCTTGTTGCCAATCTCGCAGCTGGCAAAGCCGCACTGAGGCGACAGATACAGGTTCTCGAGCGGCACGTACTTTGCGGCCTCACGGATGCGCTCGACGATAACATCCTCGTTCTCGAGCTCTGCCGCCTTGGTGGTTACCAAGCCCAGCACGACCTTCTTGCCCGGGGCAACGTACTTGAGCGGCTCAAAACCGCCGGCGCGCGGCGTATCGAACTCCAGGTAAAATGCATCGACATCCTCGTTTGCGAACAGGTACGGCGCGATGGGGTCATAGCCGCCCTCGAAGGCATAGGTGGAGTGGTAGTTGCCGCGGCACACATGCGTGTTGATGACCAGATCGTCGGGCTTGTCCGCGATGGCGGCATTGTTGAGCGCCACGCCCAGCTCGCTTACCTTTTGCAGGTCGACCGGGCTCATGCCGGTTTTGGCGACAAAATCGGTGTCGCAGTAGATGCCCCAGGTGCAGTCATCAAACTGGATGTTGCGGCAGCCTGCTGCGTACAGGTCGGCGATCACCGTGCGATAAGCGGCTGCGATGGCGTCGGCAAGTTCCTCATCGGTCTTATAGACAGCGCGCAGGCTCTCCTGCTGGCCGTCGCAGCGGTCGAGCGTGACTTCGGAGAACGTCTGGATCGGCGCCGGGATGGTCTGGCGTGCAACGTGGCCCTCGCCCTCGAGCGCTTTGACAAACTTAAAGTGCTCGACAAAGGGGTGGTTCTCGCCGCTGATGGGGCCGGTCACCACGGCGGTATCGGCCGTCGTCTCCTCATCATGGAACATATAACCCGTACGCGAGGTACGGCGCTCAATGCCATTGAGGCCCCACATAAAATCGAGGTGCCAGTAGCTGCGGCGGAACTCGCCATCGGTGATGACCTGTAGGCCGGCGGCCTTTTGCTTAGCCACCAAGTCGCGAATGGCCTCATCCTCGACGGCCTTAAGGCCGTCGTCATCGAGCGTACCCGCGACGTAGGCGGCACGGGCGTCCTTCACGGCCTGCGGACGAAGAAAGCTGCCGACGATATCGGCGCGAAACGGCGCGTTCGGTTGAATCGAAGTGCTCATAGATATCTCCCTTTGCATTGGTTGCTTTACCGAGACAGAGTATGAGCGCTTATATGGCCATCGTAAAATATACGTTTATAACAGTTTGATATAGATGCTTCCTATATCAGTCTGGACTGCCATAAAGAGACTTGAACCGTGCGGAGCACAGCAGCCTAGATATGCTGACGAATCGCGTCGATATAGGCTTGGCCGTAGCGCGTGAGCGTCGTGTTCTTGCGCGTAATGATGCCGATCTCCATGTACTCGTCCACATCGAGCGGAATCGAGATAATACCGGGGCCGTTAAGTTCATGGCTGATCACGCCCGAACACACCGTATAGCCGTTAAGGCCCATAGCCAGGTTGAACAGCGTCGCACGGTCGCGTACGCGGATATTCTTGCGGCGCTCAAACGTCGAGGTCAGTTCCTCGGAATAGTAGAACGAGTTGTAGCTGCCCTGCTCATAGGACAGGAACGGGTAGTCTTCCAAGTCCTCGAGCGTCACGCTGGAACGGCCAGCCAGCGGATGGTCTGCACAGACGAAGACATGCGGCGTGGCGCAGAAGAGTCCTTCGAACACGAGCTCGTTGGCCACCAGCATGCGCTCGATGACCTCGCGGTTATGCTCGGATAAGTACAGGATGCCCAGCTCGCTTTTCATATGCGCGACGTCCTCGATAATCTCGTGAGTCTGCTCCTCGCGCAGGGTAAAGTCGTAGCGCGCTGCATCGAACTCACGGATCACATCGACAAACGCATTAACGGCAAAGGAATAATGCTGGCAGCTCACACTAAAGTGCGGCACCTGCTCGGACGCGCCCTTATACTTGCCTTCGAGCAGATCGGCCTGGTCGAGCACCTGTCGAGCGTAGCCCAAGAAGGTCTCGCCCTCCTCGGACACAATGACGCCCTTGTTGGTGCGCTCAAAGATGTGCACACCCATCTCGTTTTCGAGATCGCGGATCGACGCGGTAATCGAAGGCTGCGACACAAAGAGTCGGCGCGAGGCCTCGGTGATGCTGCCGCATTCGGCAACTTTGACGACATATCTGAGCTGCTGGAGCTTCATGGCTGTCTCCTTAGCTGTTCGCGAGATTCGCGTCGGCCGCACCCTCCTGGCGCATAAACGGCGGCATCTCCCCCGTCGCGGCGCAGGCGGCAATCTGATGCAGGGCCCCGGCGACCGCATCATCTGCCGCAGCGCCAATATGCCAGCGCGCGGCAGCCGTGACGGCCTCGTTGGCATTGGCGACTGCAACGGAGTTGGGAACGGCATCGATCATGGGCAGATCGTTATCGGAATCGCCGAATACGGCCACCTCGTCGGGCGTCAGGCCCAAAGCGCGCGCCAACTCCAGCGCAGCGCAACCCTTGTCCCAACCAGCCGGAAGGATGTCGAACAGGCGCACTCGGTTGTTGGGAAACACGAGCGAGAGTTCTGGCACCTCAGCGGCAACGCGCTCGCGTAGCTCCGCGAGCTCCTCACGCGAACGGGCACTCCAAATATTCGCCTTGAACACCGGCGCGTCATCGACGACGGGACGGCACGGGGCCTCTTCGCCTTTGAGCCACGCGTTGCCGCCCGACTCCATGGCGCGACGAACGCGCTCGGGGTCGCTCGTCACACAATAGGCATCGTTGCCCCAAAAGTCATCGCCCAGACTATAGACCTTCAGATAGGTATCGTCGGTCTCTTGCTCCAGATAGTCGGCAAGACGCATGAGGGCACCGTTGTCGCTCGCACGGGAGGCAACAACCTCGCCGTCAACAAACATCACCTGGCCGTTACAGAACGCGCCAGTCGAAAAACACTCGGAACGATTTTTGAACATCCAGCCCATCGCGGACGGCTGACGACCCGAAACCGGGCCAAAGTGCAGGCCCGCCGCCTGCATGGCATGAATGCCCTCGATGGCGTAGTCGCTGGCTCCGTCATGCCCGGCTGGAATCAGCGTATCGTCCATATCGGTCAGCACAAGTTTAATCATAAGGCCCCCATTCGTATCGGTCCTACCTATTGTAACGACCTGCCAAAATAAACCTGTCCCTTTTTGGCAGGTGCGTTAGTATAGGGAACAACAGATTCGATGCGGGAGTGCCGGCGGTGCAAGCCACAAGGCTGAGAGGGCATAGGGCCCAATCCTTTGAACCTGTCAGTTAATGCTGGCGTAGGGAGCATGCCGCCTTTACAGGGGCGCTGTCTATGCACAGCGCCCCTTTTCTATGCCAAGGAGGCATGTGCAGTGATTGATTCGGAACAGCTTAAGCAACATATGGTCAAGGCCGTGGAGGAGATTCGCGCCACCAATCCGATGGCCGGCTCCATCACCAACACGGTGACGATCGACTTTGTCGCCAATGCGCAGCTCGCCGTGGGCGGTTCGGCCGCCATGGTCTATCTGCCCGACGAGGGCGAGGCGCTCGTTGCCGGCGGCGGCGCCATCTATCTCAACATGGGCACGCTCTTCCCCATCTACGAGCAAACGATTCCCCGCGCGGCCAAGGCGGCACACGACGCCGGCAAGCCCTGGGTGCTCGATCCGGTAGGCCTGGGCATCGGTAGCCTGCGCACCCAGTTGGTAAACGAGCTCAAGCAGTACAAGCCCGCCATCGTGCGCGGCAACGCCTCCGAGATCATCGCGCTCGCCGGCCTGTGGGGTCTTGAGGGCGAGGCGGCCGATCTGAGCCGCGTACGCGGTGTCGATACCACCGACACGGTCGACGCCGCCCGCGATGCCGCCGTGGCGCTCGCCCGCTACACCGGCGGCGCCGTAGTGGTCTCGGGCGAAGTCGACCTGATCACCGACGGCACGACCGTGGCCAAGTCCCACGGCGGCAGCCCGCTCATGTCCAAGATCACCGGCTGCGGCTGCTCGCAGGGCGGCGTGCTGGCCGTGTACGCCTGTGCCGCCGACCCGTTTACGGCAGCCGTCTGCGGCACCGCCGTCTACAACGTTGCCGGCACGCGCGCCGCCGCTGTCGCCGATGCCCCGGCAAGCTTTAAGGTCGCCTTTATCGACGAGCTCTACCGCGCAACCGCCCAGGACATTGCCGATAACCAACTCGAGCTCGAGGAGGCATAGGCCATGTCCGATCCCACAACCAATGCCGGCATGAACACGCTCGTCGCCGTGGCCATCGCCCCGTGCGGCACCGGCGATGAGCTCTCCGCCGAGGTCGCCGAGGTCGTGCGCGTCATACGCGAGAGCGGCCTTCCCAACCGCACCACCTCGATGTTTACCGAGATCGAAGGCGACTGGGACGAGGTCATGCAGGTCGTGCGCGACGCGACCTTTGTGTTGGCGAGCAAGGGCATCCGCACCGAAGTCGTGCTCAAAGCCGATATTCGTCCCGGATTTACCGACACCATGACCGGCAAGCTCGAGCGCATGGAAGCACAGATCAAGAAGCAGGAGGAAGCACGATGAGCATCCGCGACAACCTTGATATCTCGGCCTATCTAGTACTCGGCCCCGAAAACACGCTGGGACGCCCCGTGGGCGATGTGGTGGCCCAAGCGCTCGACGCAGGCTTTACCTGCATCCAGGTGCGCTCCAAGGTGGCAAGCGCCCGCGAGATCATTGCGCTGACCGGCGACGCCGCGCGGGCAATCGCACAGGCCGGCAAGACCGGTCAGGTCGCCTTGCTGATCGACGACCGCCTTGACTGCGTACTCGCCGCACGCGAGCAGGGTATTGCCGTCGACGGCGTGCACGTGGGCCAGAGCGATATTCCCGTCGAGGTCTGCCGCAAGCTTCTGGGCCCCGATGCCATCGTGGGCCTTTCGGCCCGTTGCGAAGAGATGCTCGAGTACGTCAAGACCGCCGACATGAGCCTGGTCGACTACCTGGGCATCGGCCCGCTCCACGAGACCGAGACCAAGCGCGACTGCGGACGCGCAGCCGATGGCTCCATCATCACCAAGAGCTTTGAGGACCTGGCCGCACTCCACGCGGCAAGCCCCGTGCCCATCGTGGTGGGCGGCGGCGTCAAGACGGCCGACCTGCCGCAGCTCAAGGCCACCGGCGTCGACGGCTTCTTTGTGGTGAGCGCTGTCTGCAGCGCCGATGACCCCCACGCCGCCGCCAAGGAGCTTGTCGACACCTGGCAGCAGGCATAAGTCTAGGCCGAGCAGCTGCTCCGCAGCCTCATATCTTCAATAACGGAAAGCGCATCCCAGTTTGGACGTCCATTCTGGGATGCGCTTTCCATATGCGGCCCTTACCCCGCCAGATACGCTTCCAACGCCGGCAAAGTCGCCTCCGCATCGCGACGACCGATCTGGTAGATGCGCTCGAGTTCATCGGGCTCGCGGCACAGCGACGGCACCTTCACCGATTCGCTCGGACGCACCACAAAGATATCGCCGGCGGCCTCACGACGTGCCAGGTCATCGAGCGTGGCATTGTAAACCTCATGCCGATGCTCAAGCGCTGCGACAAACTCCGGATAGTGACGGAACACGCGCCGCAGCATGGGCATCACGCTGTTGGGCTGCTTCACAAAGCCCGCCGGCTGCGTGAGTACCACGATATTGCGGTCATACCCCTGCGCAAACAGCCATGCACTGGGAATAGAATCAGCCACGCCACCATCCAGATACTTATGCCCGTCAATAGCAACGGGACGCGTCGCCACGGGAATCGCCGACGATGCCCGGATCCACTCGATATCCCGCTCGTCGCCATAGGGCAGGTCGTGGTAGACGGCCTTGCCCGTCTCGATATCGGTGCACACGCACGTAAACCGCATGGGACAGGCGCGATACGCCTCCAAGTCAATGGGATCGCGCTCGATGGGCACCTCGTGATAGGCAAAATCGGCATTGAACATGTCGCCGGTCCGCAGCCAGCTTGCTACACCCGCATAGCGCTTGTCGGCACAATAGGCCTTGTTATAGCGAATGGCGCGTCCGATCTGCCGCGATTTAAAGTTGTAGCCAAACGCCGCGCCCGCCGAGACACCCACCATATGGTCGCAGGTCAAACCGTGCTCCATCCAAACGTCGAGCACGCCCGCCGTATACATACCGCGGTAGCCGCCTCCCTCGAGCGCAAGCCCCACCGTGCGCGTCATATTTGGCTGTGTCATGCGACCATCTCCGTTCCTGCGTTTAAAACCGGGACAAGTATACCCGTCAACATATACCGCCCCAGTCGCATTTTTCATGCGCACCCAGGCGTTGCGGTTTGGCGAATAATAGCCGCCCGTAGCATGTACACCCATATATAATTCTGCACTGTTGTTTATACTACTCAGCAGTTATCAACAGCGAACATTAGCCGGTAAATTAACCCAACAACGCAGCAAGGCGGGGGCCTGGATACACGCAAAGCGCCGAACAACAACGCGTGTGCACAACGAGCTCGCCCGACGCAATTCGCCCGACCTCAGAAAGCCGCTTACGACATGGATACTGTCAGCAATTACACCGAAACGCTCGAAAAGACCGTCCGCGACCTTCTCAAGCGTCAGGATGATCTGATTAGGACCGCCTTTACCGACCAGCTTACCGGACTTGGCAACCGCGGCGGCTTTGCCCGTTCCCTCGAGGAGCTCTGGGAGCAGGACACCCCCGTTACCATGGCGTTCATCGATATCGACAATCTCAAGCACTGCAACGACGTCTTTGGGCATGACGAGGGCAACCGCTATATCTTGCAGGTAAGCCTCTATCTCAAACTGTATATGAAAGTGGACGAGGCGGCGTTTCGCATAGGCGGCGACGAGTTTGCCATCCTATCTACGATTGCGACCGAAGACGACCTCGCCGAACGTCTGGAACACTGCCGAACGATCCTGCTCAAAAACAACGATTCCGAGATGCCCCACTCGTTTAGCTACGGAGTGGCACACGCCGACCCCGCCCTGGGCGAAGCCCCCAATCGCATGACACTCGATGCCGACCATCGCATGTACGACTACAAGCTACGTCATGCCGTGTACCTCGATCGACGCAATATCACGCAAGTCCACGCCGACGACTTCGAAATAAGCGACCGCGTTTTCGACGCCTTTTCGATGCTCAACGAAGGTCGTTATTTCTTTATCGAGAACTTGGACAAACATCGCACCCTTTGGTCACAAGGTGCCTTGCGCGATCTTGGCCTTCCCTCGGAGCACATAGACAACTGCCGCGATTACTGGAAAACGCGCGTCCATCCCGATGACCTTGAGGCTTTTACCGACGACATCGACCAAGTCTATAACGGCTCCAAACACCATCGAGTCATGCAGTATCGTGTGCGCAACGCCGTCGGCGACTACGTCCTTTGCCGTGCTCGCGGGTTTCGTATCGACGGCGACGGAAATGCCCCCTCGCTCTATGTCGGCGAGCTCGTCAACCACTCACTTGCCGAAACCGTCGACGCCGCTACGGGCCTCGGAACGCAGCGCATGCTGGTCAACGCTATCGATACCTGCCGCCTTGACCGTTGCAAGACAGGGCTCATAGCGGTGCGCGTTCGTGGCACGACAAAGCTCAACGAGCTCTACGGGGCCGAGGCTGTCGACAACATGCTTGCCGAATACGCGGGCCGCATGCTGTCGATCACCCGCGGCAGGAGCCGGGTCTACCGTTCACGAAGCGTCCAGTTTGTCGTGCTCAGCAACGATTTGGACCACGAGGCATTCGAGCAACTGACCCGCCACCTTAAAGAGGCCGTTTTCGCTCCTGTGCAAATCGCGGGCGACACCATTACTCCCGTCTGTCTTGTCGTCCCGGCATTTTACGAGCACTTAACCCATCAGGCGACCGCCGTTTTAGGCGAACTCGATCGTCGCCTTCGCACAGCCGGCGGGCTTGTCCCCAACGACAGCCTCCCTATACCCGAGGTCGAACGCAAAAGCGCAATCGCCGAACGCATCGATATGCTCACCGGTCTCTACCGACCCAGCGAGTTTATGCGGCGCGCCAACGCTTTTCTCGAGGCAAGGCACGACGGCGCTTGGTGCATCGCCACGGTCGACATGGGCCACATGCGCCTGTTTAACGAATGGTATGGACAGGCCGAAGGCGACCGCCTGCTTGCCGATGTGGGCACGGTCCTCAAGGACATCGAGAATGCCGACATGGGCGTCGCAGGGTACTGGGGCCAAGATGACTTTTGCGCACTCATCCCCTTTAAGCACATCACCGTCCATCAAATCTACAACCGCGTTCGCGAGGCAGTAGCCAGGCATGATGGCGGCGTAGGTTTTTGGCCGTCCATGGGCGTCTACCCCATCGATTCCAATGAGGAGATCACCATCGATGCGCAGGCAAAGGCCATGTTTACCAATCGGCGCGCAAAAAACGACTTTAAGGAGCGCATTGCCATTTTTTGCCCCGAGGAGTACAAGCGCGAAATCGTGTTCAACCGCACGCTGACCGAATTCCAGTACGCGCTGTCAAATGGTCGCATCACGTACTATCTTCAGCCCCAGGTCGATATGGAAACCGGCGAGATTATTGGCGCCGAAGCACTCACCCGCTGGATTGACAAGGACGGCTCTCTCATTTCGCCCGCAACGTTTATCCCCGCACTCGAGGAAAGCGGCTTTGTAGTGACGCTCGACAAATATGTTTGGCAGGGCGTCGCCATGTGGCTCCGCGAGCGCCTCAATCGAGGACTTCGCGTGGTTCCGATTTCCCTCAATGTGTCGCGCGTAGACATTCTTGCCTGCGATGTCGCCGAGCATATGGGGTCGCTCGCCGCCCAGTACAACCTGCCGCCCGAACTCATGCACATCGAGATCACCGAGACCGCCTATACCGGAGAGTCCGAGGCCGTGGATAAGCTGACCGCGGATCTGCACACCCGTGGCTTCTCGACCTACATGGACGATTTTGGCACCGGCCAGTCCACGCTCGCGATGCTCAAGAACGTCAACGTCGACGTCATCAAGCTCGACCGCACCTTTGTGCCCACCGACCGCGATCAAGGCCGCAGCGCGCAGATCGTGTCATCGATGCTCGAGATGGCGCAGTCGCTCCATCTGCCCGTCGTGGTTGAAGGCGTCGAGACAAATGAGCAGGCAAACATGCTACGACAAATGGGCGCCCGCTACGCTCAGGGCTTCCTCTACTACCGTCCCATGCCGGCGAAGGATTTTGAGGCATTGCTCGATGGTGGCAATAACAACTGATACGCTCGCGCGCAAAACGCCACCGCCGGAGGGGGAATTTGTCTCCATTAGCTAACTTATATCCCCAATTCAAACCGAATTGGGGATATGATACAAACCGTTGTTCCGCCCAAGGAGGTTATCCATCATGAACGAGTCGTATCGCCTGGGCGAGCAATCGATTATTGCCTATCTTCAGCGACTTGCGAACGGCGTCTCGACCGCCGAACTCGATGTTGCCGCGCTGCCTGCTGGGCTACGCGCCGTTGGCGAGCAACTGCAAAAGACGCATGCCATCCTGCAACAAGAGCGCCAGCTGCTTGAGCGCAACGCCTATATCGATCCGCTCACCAACTTGGGCAACCGCAACGGATTCGACCGTCACGTCGAGCAACTCTGGCGCAAAGGCGACCCCTTCACCTGCGCCTATATTGACATCGACCATCTCAAGCATTGCAATGATAGGTTTGGCCACGCCGAAGGCAATCGCTATATTCTGAGCATCTGCCGCACGCTCTCCGAAACCATGGAGCACGATGAGATGCTGTTCCGTATCGGTGGAGACGAGTTTGTGCTCATCTCGCTCTCCGCAAACGAGATTGAACTCGAGCAGCGCTTGGAGCAGGTACGTACCAGGCTGATCGAGGCGAGCTCAGGTGGCAAGGCGCCCATGATCGGCAGCTTTAGCTTTGGCTGCTCGCGCGTCGATCCACTTGCTGGCGACACGCGTCGCCAGATGACAATGGATGCCGATCGCAAGATGTATCGCTATAAGCTTATGCATCGTGTGCAGCAACCGAAAGACGATGACGCGCCGCAACGCCCAATCGTCGATCAGCTTCCCTGCAACGACCGGGTGTTCCAAGCGATCTCCATGAGCTCCGAGACGCGCTATCCGTTTATCCTCAATCTCGATACGGGAGAATCGCAATGGTCGGTTAACGCCGTGCGCGATTTTGACCTGCCCTCCCAGCACCCTTTTAACTCACTCGACATGTGGCTCGCCCGCGTTCATCCCGAGGACCGCGACAACGTACGTGTCGAGCTCGACATGGTGATAAACGGCACGTGGCACTTCCACTACATGCAGTATCGCGTAATGGATGCCACCGGAAAATACGTGCTTTGCGACTGCACGGGCTACCGCTTGGACGGCACCGATACCGAGCCCGGCATGTATGTGGGCATTATCAT
The DNA here is from genome assembly GCF_040092335.1 of Collinsella sp. CLA-ER-H8. NCBI lineage: Bacteria > Bacillati > Actinomycetota > Coriobacteriia > Coriobacteriales > Coriobacteriaceae > Collinsella > Collinsella sp. CLA-ER-H8. The sequence goes on from NZ_JBBNLU010000018.1 coordinate 33,671, forward strand.
CAACCGAAGCTTGGCAGATACGACCGATTCCGTGACCGGCTTGGGCGATATTCACGCCCTGGTCAACGCCATTGGCGAAATGCGTCGCGTGGCGCGCAAGGCGGGGTTGATCGCCATTAAAATCGATGATATCGCTCAGGTCAATGCCCGCTTTGGCTTTGATGCGGGCGACCGCGTTTTGGCAGAATGTGCCGCCTGTCTGGTGGAATGCTCGCGCGGTAAGGGTCGTATGTTCCGCTCGACGGGGCCGATGTTCGTGGCTCTTTTCGACGACTTTGATCCCGAAGAAACCGATGCGATTGCAGAGGAAATCGAGCGGTTCCTGGGTTCGCCCGTGCTCTTTGGCCCATTTGAATATCAGCCGCCCATTCGCGTGGCCACGCTCCATCTGGACGGCGTCGACCGTCAGCCCGTTTCGATTTTGAACGAGCTCAAAGCGTTGCTCGGGAAAGCCGTGCAGGTGCCAGGTACCAAACTGGATTAGCACCGCGCCCACACCGCCTCCCCCATCGTGCGATAATCCTCTGCAGAAGTCACCGACAGCAGAGGGAGTTTGTGATGAAGGTTCTTTTGGTCAATGGCAGCCCCAAGGCAAACGGCAACACCGCCCGCGCACTCGCCGAAGTCGCCGAGCAACTCAATGCCGAAGGCATTGATACCGAGGTGTTTCAGCTGGGCACCAAGCCCATTCGCGACTGCATTGGCTGCGGCCAGTGCGGCAAGCTTGGCGGTCGCTGCACCTTTGACGATGACGTGGTGAACGAGCTGATCGCTGCCGCCGAGCAGGCAGATGGCTTTGTCTTTGGCTCGCCCGTCTACTATGCGCACCCCAGCGGACGCATCCTTTCGGCCCTCGATCGCGCATTCTATGCCGGCAGCAAAGCCTTTGCACACAAGCCGGGCGCTGCCGTCGCCGTTGCCCGTCGCGGCGGCACGTCGACCACCTTCGACGTGCTCAATAAGTACTTCACCATCAACCAGATGCCCGTGGTTGCTTCCACGTACTGGAACAACGTGTTTGGCGCCATGCCGGGCGAGGCCGCCCAGGACGCCGAGGGCCTGGCCACCATGCGCAACATCGGCAAGAACATGGCCTGGCTCCTGCATTGTATCGAGGCAGGACAGGCCGCCGGTATCGAAGCCCCCGAAGCCGATCGCGAGCGCACCAACTTCATCAGGTAGAACGGCGGAACAAATACATGAACGTGCAAATTTTTGGCACCAAAAAGTCTTTCGATACCAAGAAAGCACAGCGCTTCTTCAAAGAGCGCCGCATTAAGGTGCAGTTTATTGACCTTAAGGAAAAGGAGATGAGCAAGGGCGAGCTCACGAGCGTGATGCAGGCGGTCGGCGGTATCGACAAGCTGCTCAACCCCAAGGCCAAGGACGAGGAGACGCTCGCGCTCATCCAGCACCTCACCCCCAGCCAGCGCTTCGACAAGTTGCTCGAGAACCAGCAGGTTCTAGCCGAGCCCATCGTGCGTAACGGCAAAAAGGCCACCGTCGGTTATTGCCCCGATGTATGGGGAGCCTGGGAGTAGCCTGTGTTATTTGCCAGCGCGTGGGTATAAGTGCAGGCGTTTGGCATATGATTCAACTGTAAGCCATGTCTAACAAAGGAGGGCACATGCCCAACAAACCCGTGAAAATCATCATGCTTACCGGATACCTCGGTGCCGGCAAGACCACGCTGCTCAACCACATCCTCGCTAACGATGGCGGTATCCGCGCCGCCGTAATCGTCAACGATATCGGCGAGATCAATGTGGACGCCAGCCTCATCGCCGACGGCGGCCTTTCCGAGACCGACGACCTCATCCCGCTCACCAACGGCTGCATCTGCTGCACGCTTTCGGATGACCTGGCCAACCAGCTGCAGGGCATCGCCGATTCGGGCAACTTCGATTACATCATCATCGAGGCCTCGGGCATTTGCGAGCCCATCCCCATCGCCTACACCATCTCGAGCTTCTGCGACGAGGCCAAGGTGGGCGGCGAGCCTAAGCTCGCGCTCGACAACATCGTGGCCGTGGTCGACTGTGCCCGCATGTACGACGAGTTCAACGGCGGTCGCGACCTGCTGGCTGAGGATATCGACGAGGACGACATCGAGAGCCTGCTCATCCAGCAGATCGAGTTCTGCTCCACGCTAATCCTCAACAAGACCGATACCGTGAGCCCTGAGCAGATCGCCGAGCTCAAGGCCATCGTGCGCAGCCTGCAGAAGGACGCCGTGATCGTCGAGGCCCAAAACGGAGAGGTTCCTATGGAGGAGCTGCTCGACACCGACCGCTTTGACTTTATGCGCGCCTACAACTCCGCCGCCTGGATCGAGGCCATGGAGCATCCCGAGGAGCACGACGACCCCGAGGTGCTCGAGTACGACATCGAGACCTTTGTGTACTCGCGCCGTAAGCCGTTTGACCTGCAGAAGTTCACCGATTTTGTTGAGCAGGAGTGGCCCGACGAGGTCATTCGCGTCAAAGGCCCGCTGTGGCAGACCGGCGATCCGGACATGTGCTACATGTTTGAGCAGGCCGGCCACCAGATGCGCCTGATGGAGAACGGCCTGTTCGTTGACTCGGCGCCCGAGGGCGAGAAGCAGAAGATCATCGACGAGAACCCCGAGATCATGCAGATTTGGGACGACGAGACGGGCGACCGCATGACGAGCCTGTGCATCATCGGCCGTCACATGGACAAGGATGCGCTCATCGCCTCCCTCGATGCCTGCCTGACCGACTGGCACCGCGCCTAGGTTTATCCAAGCGGGCATTTGTCCGCCTACGTAACCGCCAAACCACCACGAAGGTGCCTGTGAACTGCGCCCCGAAACTTGGACTGAATAAATAGCGACTACGCCGCAAGGGCCCGGTCCCGGAACTCCTCCGGCGTCAGGCCCTTCAATCTTACCTGCCTGCGCCGCGTGTTCCAATGGTCTATGTACTCCTCCAGGTCGCGCTTGAAGTCCCCGAAGCTGCCCCACTCCCTGCCGCGGTAGAACTCGTCCTTCACGTGACCGAAGAGCTGCTCGGTGGCGGCGTTGTCGATGCAGTTCCCCTTGCGCGACATGCTCTGGGTGATGCCCGCCCCCTCCAGCCTGGAGGCGTAGGACTCGTGCTGGTACTGCCAGCCCATGTCCGAGTGCATGGTCGGTGCCGCCCCGTCGGGCAGGGCCTCGAGGAGCCGGTCGAGCATCCTGTGCTGCTGGGCGAGGTCCGGCGAGGTCGATATGTCGCTCGCCACGATCTCCTTCGTGCAGAAGTCGAGCACCGGGGCCCAGTAGGCCTTGGCGCCGGCCACCTTGAACTCGGTGACGTCGGTGCCGAGCTTCTGCCACGGCCCCTCGGCGCCGAAGTCCCTCGCGATGACGTTCTCGAACGTGCTCCCCACGAGCCCCCTGTAGGAGCTGTACCGGCGGCGGGAGCCCCGACGGCGTATCCCGCACCGGATGCCCATCTCGCGCATCATCTTGAGCACGGTCTTGTCGGCCACGACCGCGCCCAGCTCGGCGCGCAGGCACATGGCTATCTGCCGGTGCCCGCAGCCGTTTGTTAGCGCTACTGTAAAAACAACCAATTTCGCCATCGCACTTTAGCCGATTCCGCCAACGCAATTTCCCCAATCACGCCAACGCATTTTCACCATTTCCACCAACGCCGGGGCTTACGCTTC
>NZ_JBBNLU010000019.1:0-24222 GCF_040092335.1 Collinsella sp. CLA-ER-H8
TGACGCAGCGCCTGTCGGATACCTCGCCCATACGGCGCCTGACGCGCGGCGAGGTTTTTTGAGCTCGACGGCTCAACGATCTTTACCATGGGCGGCGCCACGAGCGTGGATAAGGAATACCGCATTCCCTATTCCAGCTGGTGGCCACAGGAGCTGCCGGACGAGCGCAACTTTGAGGAGGCGCGGGCAAAGCTCGACAGCGTGGGCTGGAAGGTCGACTACGTGATCACCCACACCTGCTCCACGCGCATGCTTTCGCCCACGCTCTATCCGGCGCCCGGCTGGAATTACCCCGCCGTTGATCGGCTTACGGCGTTTTTCGATGAGCTGGAAGACTGCTTGGATTACAAGCGCTGGTACTACGGGCATTTTCATCGGGATGCCAACCCGGCCGAACGCCACACCGTGCTCTACGACTGCATCGTTCGCCTGGGTGACGAACTCCAGCCTTGGGATGTTGCGTAGGGGCGGGGTGGCTGGCTACTCGGCCGTTATGGTGATGTTCTCCCGGTGCGCGCGGATGACGTCCCAACCAAAGTGCTCAACCAACTGCTCGGCGGTACGCGGCGTGGTGTCCGGCGCGATGCCCGTTTGTCCGGCGAGCCATCCCAGCAGTGCCTCGGGCGTGCCAAAGCGGGTGCGTAGTTCGCCCAGGTCAAGATCGCGGTCGCGCTTGGAAAGGCGGCGGCCGTCCGGCGACATGAGCAGCGGGATGTGCGCGTAGTGCGGCGTGGGAAGACCCAGCAGATGCTGCAGATAGATTTGGCGGGGCGTGGAGCCCAGCAGATCGCATCCGCGCACGACCTCGGTGACGCCCATGGCAGCGTCATCGACCACCACGGCTAACTGGTAGGCAAACACGCCGTCGCTGCGACGCACCAAAAAGTCGCCGCATTCGGTGGCGAGCGCCTCGCATTGGGCACCATACGTGCGGTCCACAAATTCGACCACATCGTCTGCGAGGTCGTCGACGGCGGGCACGCGCAGGCGCGTGGCCGGGGCGCGCAGGGCACTGCGGCGGGCGACCTCTTCGGCCGAAAGCCCTCGGCAGGAGCCGCGATAAATGGGCGTGCCGTCGCTGGCGTGCGGCGCGCTCGCGGCGTGGAGTTCGGCGCGCGTGCAAAAGCAGGGGTAGGTGAGGCCGGCGTCTTGCAGCTGGTGCAGGGCGTCCTCGTACAAGTCCAGGCGATCGTGCTGGTAGTAGGGGCCTTCGTCCCACTCAAGCCCCAGCCAGGCCAGGTCGTCAATCAGTTGAGCGGCAAGTTCCGGGCGCTTGCAGCGATCGTCCAGGTCCTCGATGCGCAACACGATGCTGCCGCCCTGGCTGCGGGCCGAAAGCCACGCGCACAGGCAGCTGAACACGTTGCCCAGGTGCATGCGGCCCGAAGGCGACGGAGCAAAGCGACCCACGACGGGCGCGGGAACGGAGGCGGGCTGTGCCGTGGGCGCGTCCGCGGCGGGCGTTGCTATGTTGCGTGCGTTGATATCCATGCGGACGAGTATAGCGCGGGGGCGCGATGGGGAGGCGTCACGGTGGTTCGCAAGTTGTCGAGGCCTCGCATTGCGTATGGCGGGCCGCGGACTCGGTGCTTTGATTCCTGTCCATCAACTCGGTACCTTTGACGACAGAACCCCCGGCAGCTCTTCGCAACTGCCGGGGGTTCCGCGGAAAAGGGGGACATGATCCTCAAGCGAACGGCAAAGGGGCAAACCGTTTTCGCTCAACTGCTTTATGCCCCTCGGCTGGCGGCTCAATCAGTGCATGCCGCGCCCACACAAAGCCGCTACACCTGTGACGGAGCTGTGAAGTGGTATCTATCGTTGGTGCAGGACATGCCAAGGAGTGTCCTAAACTGCCGGCAGATAAGGAACGTCCCTAAGTGCCAGGCTCGGGCGTGACTTTCATCCCATTTGGCGCTCCGGTCGCCTAGATATTCGTCATGTGTGCCCGTAAACGTGGGACAATGGCGCTGTTGGTATCACAGACAAAGGATGTGCCTATGAACGCCCCCGTTGCCAAGACCTGTCGGCAGCGTCGCCTATTCGCGCGATTTGCTTCCGTCTGCGCACTCGTCGCGCTTGCATTGCTGCTACTGCCCGCCGCCGCGCACGCCGACGGCTATTCCATGACCCAAACCTATATCGGTGCCACGGTCGAGGCCGATGGATCGCTGACCGTTGTCGAGGGACGTCAGTTTGATTTCGACGACGACATCAACGGCGTGTATTGGGAGATCAATACGGGCACCAACCAGCAGGGCGGCGCGGCGGGCGTCGACGTGCTGAGCGTCGAGGAAGAGGACACCGCGTTCAACAAAGTCGATAGCGCGAACAAGGGTGACTCTGGCGTCTACACGGTCGAGCAGTCCGACGGCGGCGTAAAGATCAAGGTTTTCAGCCCCCACGAGAGCGGCGATAGCGCGATCTATTACGTGAGCTACACCATGACCGGTGCGGTCATGAACTGGGCCGATACCGCCGAGCTCTACTGGAAGTTCGTGGGCGATGGCTGGTCCGCGGATTCCGATGACGTCGAGATGGAAGTGTACTTCGCAAATGCTGCTGCCGGGACGGCGGCCGTCAAGGGCGATAACTTCCGCGCATGGGGCCACGGCCCGCTGACGGGCGACGTGTCGCTCGATGCGGACGAACCCATGGTCACCTATACCATTCCCTGCGTGCATCAGGGCGAATTCGCCGAGGCGCGCATCGCCTTCCCCCGCGACTGGGTGCCATGGCTTTCCGCTTCAAGCGAGGAGCGCATGTCAACGATCCTGAGCGAAGAGAAGGCGTGGGCCGACGAAGCTAACGCCCGCCGCGCTCACGCTCGCGTGATTTCCAATGCGCTTGCCGTGTTAAGTGTTGTCGCAGCGGTGGCCTTTACCGGCACAATCGTTGTGCTCAAGCTGCGCCGCCGCAAGCCCAAGCCGCTTTTCCAGGACGAATATTTCCGCGATGTGCCTTCGGCCGACCATCCCGCCGTGCTTTCGGCCCTCATGAGCTGGAACGAGGTACCCGATCAGGCATATATCGCCACGCTCATGAAGCTCACCGACGACCGTGTGATCAAGCTGGAGCAGGCGACCGTGACCAAGGCCAAGAAGGGTCTGCTGGGGCGCGAAAAAGAAGAGCAGACGTATCGCGTGACGGTGAGTGATGCGGGCTGGAAGTTGGCCAAGGGCATTGACCGCATGGTACTCAAGGTCTTCTTTGCCGGTGCTAAGCCCGACGAGAACGGCGATCGCTCGCGCACGTTTGACGAGCTGCAGCACTACGTCAAGCAGCACGCTACGCCCGTGGGCGACAAGCTCGAGGACTATCAGAACACCGTTAAGGGCAAGCTGGCCGATAGCGAGTACGTTGCCTCTGACGGCATTGTCGCAATGGTGTTTTGCCTGGTCCTTGGTATTCTGATCGCCTGTGTTCCCGCGGTATCCATCTTCTTTACCGACGGCGCACAGGCGAACATTATCGCCGCGGTTATCTCGGTGCCGATTGTGCTGGTGGGTATTGGCGTGGGCCTTACGTTCCGCCGCTTTACGCCGGAGGGCGCCGAGGTGGCGGCGCGCTGCAAGGCGCTTAAGCATTGGCTCGAGGACTTCACGCGCCTAAAGGAAGCCGTCCCCGGCGATCTGGTACTGTGGAACAAGCTGCTGGTGATGGGTGCGGCGCTGGGCGTTTCGAAGGAAGTCCTGCGTCAGCTTGCCGAGGCCGTGCCGCCCGAGGTGCGCGAGGCCGACGGTTTCTACGACAATTACCCCTGCTACTGGTGGTACTACCATCACTACGGAAACCAGTCCCCGCTCGATTCGTTTAACGACGTGTATCACGAGAGCATCCGTGAGCTGGCTTCGAGTTCCGATAGCTCGAGCGGCGGCGGTGGCGGTGGCTTCTCGGGCGGCGGAGGCGGCGGCGTCGGCGGAGGCGGCGGCGGAACGTTCTAACGGTCGTAAGCTATGGGATGGGCTTTTCTCGACAGCCGTCGGGGAAAGCCCATCCCCGTTTTATGCGCTACCTACGAAGACTGTCCCCAGCGACTAGTCATTTAAGACTGTCCCCAACGACTAGGTATGGCTGCTGGGCCTAGACGGTTAGGTCCAGTTCGTAGAGGAAGCTTTCGCGCGGCATGGCGTGGCGGCGTTCCTCGCGGTTGGCGCGGTGCGTGGCGGTGCGCTTAAAGCCGTGCAGTTCGTAGAACTTCCACGAGCAGTTGGAGTCGGTGTACAGGTGTGCGCTGGTCGCCCCGCGCGAGGACAGATGCGAGATTGCGGCGTCGAGCAGAACCGTGCCAACGCCCAGGCCGTGGACATCGCGATCCACGGCAAGCAGCGTGACCTCGTTGTCGTGCGGCAGCGGGCTGCTCTCGAGCAGGCGGTTGTTGGTTCGGATGGTTGTGCGCACAAACGAGAGATACTCGGCGCACGACTCGGATTCTAGCTCACGCATCTGCGACAGCAGTGCACGCTCAGTATCCATCCAATGTTCGTTGATAGTGACGCCGGAGCTCTGTCCTGCGCGTGCAAGCGCAATGCCGCGCGCCTGACCGTCGATTACGGCAACCTGCGAAAACGTCGATGAAGAAAGGCAGTAGGCAAGATCGCACGCGGCCTCAAGGCGGTTGTACTCATCGTTATCCGAGTTGTTGTGCCAAAGCTGCTGCAAGATCAGCGCGATGGCGTCGAAATCTTCGGTATCAAACGGTCGGTAGAGAACCCGCGAGACCATGGTGCCTCTTTCTATTGCGGATGCATATCGAGCACAGTTCTACCACGCCGTTGGCATCTAATTATGGTGCCCCTGTGTTCCATGAACTCACCGTGCCCGGTGCCGGGCCCATCCCCTCTGCTCGCAAACTTTTTCTGCACATGCGCCCGTTGCGGGGTGCATCGATGCGCTCGATGCGCTACATTAAATCAGTATTTTCAATGCCGCTGCGCGAGCGCTGCAGATCGACGTATCACCGACTCACAGAGCACGGCGGCGTACCAGACAGGAGGACTGCATGGGATCTGATGTGAAGATCGCACGCGCGTTGATCTCGGTTACCGATAAGACGGGCGTCGTCGATTTCGCACGGACGCTGGTCGATGACTTTGGCGTCGAGATCATCTCTACGGGCGGCACGGCTCGTGCCATCGAGGACGCGGGCGTTCCCGTAACCCCCATCGAGGAGTTCACGGGCTATCCCGAGATGATGGACGGCCGCGTTAAGACCCTGCACCCCAAGGTTCACGGCGCGCTGCTGGCCCGCCGCGATTCCGAGCAGCACATGCAGGAGGCGGCTCAGCACGGCATTAAGCTGATCGACCTAGTCGTCGTCAACCTGTACGAGTTCGAGAAGACCGTCGCCAACCCCGAGGTCACCTTCGCGGACGCCATCGAGCACATCGACATCGGTGGCCCCTCCATGCTGCGCTCTGCCGCCAAGAACGCCACGAGCGTTACCGTCATTTCCGACCCGGCCGACTATGATGCCGTCCTGGCCGAGATGCACGAGACCGGTGGCTGCACCACGCTTTCCACCCGTCGTCGCCTGCAGGTGAAGGTCTACCAGACCACCGCCGCCTACGACACGGCCATCTCCCGCTGGCTCGCCGCCCAGGCAAGCGACGTGGCGGACACCTCTGCCAAGCTCGAGATTTCGCTGGAGAAGGTCGACGACCTGCGCTATGGCGAGAACCCGCAGCAGAAAGCCACAGTCTATCGCTTTGCCGAGGGCTGCGAGAACACCGCGAGCTCGCAGTTCCCGCTCGTGGGCTCCAAGCAGATCCAGGGCAAGCCGCTCAGCTACAACAACTATTTGGATGCCGACGCCGCTTGGAACCTGGTCCGCGAGTTCGACGAGCCGGCCTGCGTAATCCTCAAGCACCAGAACCCCTGCGGTTCCGCCGTTGCCGAGGACATCACGGCTGCCTACGACCGCGCTTTTGCCTGCGATCCCAAGAGCGCCTTCGGCGGCATCATCGCCTGCAACCGCGAGGTTCCCTTTGATCTGGTTGAACACTTTGCCGATCAGAACAAGCAGTTCGTCGAGGTCATCATCGCCCCGAGCTACACCGCCGAGGCGCTCGAGCGCATGGCCAAGCGCCCCAACCTGCGCGTGTTGGCGACCGGCGGCGTGGACCACGGCGCTCAGGTGGAGCTGCGCTCCGTCGACGGCGGCATGCTGGTGCAGGAGGTCGACCACGTGACCGAGGATCCCGCGACCTTTACGTTCCCCACCGACCGCAAGCCCACCGACGCCGAGATGGCCGAGCTCGAGTTTGCCTGGAAGGTCTGCAAGGGCGTTAAGTCCAACGCCATCCTGGTCTCCAAGGGTAAGGCCGGCATTGGCATGGGCCCGGGTCAGCCTAACCGCGTTGACTCTGCGCTACTTGCCTGCGAGCGCGCCGAGGACTTCTGCGAGCGCGAGGGCGTGGAGAAGGGCGGCTTTGCCTGTGCAAGCGACGCATTCTTCCCGTTCCGCGACAACGTCGACGTGCTTGCCGCGCACGGCGTGACCTGCATCATCCAGCCCGGCGGCTCCAAGCGCGATGACGAGAGCATTCAGGCCTGCAACGAGCACAATATTGCTATGGTCTTTACGGGCGCTCGCCACTTTAGGCACTAAGTTTCGCCCCGGGACAAAATAATCTCCGCAAAAGACGGCTGCTCCGTTTGGAGGGCCGTCTTTTTGGTATAAGAGGACGGAATGACTAACACGAAAGGTATGACCATGCCCCAGATTGATGATGCCGAGCTGTTTGGCAATGCCGAGGATCAGCGTGCGTACGAGGAATTTTGCGCCAATCAGGAGGCGGTCGAGAAGTTCACGCTCGACAAGCCCGCGCTTGTCTGCCGCTGGCGTATGTCCAACAAAAAGGTGCCCATGCTCAACCGCCACATTCGTGCGCTGTCCGAGCGCCTGGTGCAGGGCGAGCCGCTTACCCATAACATGCTCAGCTGGGCCAAACAGCACGTTGAGTGGTCGCTTGCCGAGGGCGATTACACCGCATGCGACGGCGTGCTCATGCTGGTGATCGACGTTAACGGCAACGCCGCCATGACGGTGGGGGAGTACGAGCCGCTGGCCGACACGTCGGCCAAGGCGCTGCGTGTCCGTTCTGCCGAGGCTCGCTCCGAAGCCGACGAGACCGGCGTGGCGCCCGAGCTGCTCGCCGCCGTCAACAACGGCGAGCTTGCCTTTGTGGCGCCGGCGGACGAGTGCCTGTGCGGCACGGCGACGCTCATCGAGCAACTGGCCCAGACCAAGGGCATCCCGGTCACGCGCGTAGACATTCCCGCGCAGCTCAAGGGCGCGCTGTTCCTGGTGAGCGACGAGCACGGCGTGGTTCCCGCAACCGAGACGGACGCTGCGGAGGCTGACGCCGCCACGGTCGCCTTCTTTGCCGACGGCTACGAAAAGCTCCGTGCCCGCCGCTCTTAACCTCAAGGCGGGGTGGGCTTACTGAAGCGAGCGAGCGCGTTCGATGGCGTAGGCGAGCGACAGCTGCTCCATCTCCGGGGCGCATTTGTAGCTCAGTCCGGTGAGAGCCGTCACCTTATCGAGGCGATATCGAATCGTGTTCGGGTGCTGGCCAGTCTGCTTGGCGGTTTGCTCGATACGTCGGCCGTTCTCAATGAATGCGGCGAGTGTGGATTCCAGCTCACTGCCATGCTCGCTGTCGTGCTCGCGTATCGGCGAGAGAATCGCCTCCGAAAACGATCGCATCTCCGGGGTTTCCGCAAAAGGCATCACGGTTCTCAGGATGCCGAGCTGCGTATAGCGGACGGGGCCCTCGGCTCGTTGACAAGATAGGCGCTGTGCGTAAATCGCCTGCGAGATTGCCTGCGCCACCGCCTCGTCTCCAAACAGAATATCGCTGATGCCGAGCCCTTCCGCTCCGCCATCGATACTGCTAGCCTCGATGAGCTCCGTGAGCGCCTGCACGATTCGCTCCACATCGAGCGTCTGTTCCGAGTCGCTTGTCGCTACGAATAACAAACCTCCGTCATAGGGTGCCAGCATATTGTGGCATCCGGCGAGGGTCGATTTTGCCCAGAGACGTTCGATTTGCAAAAACGTACGCGGGTCGAGGGGCTCTGCAAACGATGCGAACAGGGCGACCGCTTCGTCCAGAAATGACGGGTTGAGGCTTCGGATGCGTCGGCAGATGGACTCGGGCGATACGTCTGTCCTCAGGGCATCGATCTCGCGCTGTGCGAAGTCGATGGACGCGAGCTGCTCGATATGCCGTTTGACCTCATAGATGACGCTGTCAAAGAACAGTGAGTCGTCGGTCGTGAGAAAGACCGGGTAGTGCCGCGCGTTGGCGTAGCGGATGGCTTGGTCGGGAATCGGGATGTGCAGGACGTTTTTGATGATGAGACCGCTCGTTCCCTTGGCGACGAGGTATTTCACGGCTTCAGTGATGAGGTACGGGTCGTCCTTCGCATAGAGGAAAGTGCTGAGGATGATCTCGTCTGAGCTGAAGTTGACGCGCTGGTACTTGTTCTTGAGGCCGGGCATGAGTTCATAATCGAGAATTCCGACGCCGGAGACGGCACGCGAGACGCCATCGCTGCCGGCGATTAGACGGACCGACCCCTCATATTCCCGTGAGAAGTCCGAGATGGTGTATAGCATCAGCATCACCTTGTAAATCATCACAATAAGTACCTGTACAAATAGGATAATCGCACATCCATATACCGTTGATGCGAGAAATAGCTCAAATACCTGCTGATAGAACGAAAAATCAGATTGAGAATCGTTGTAGATTCCAACAAGAAATGATCCTTGGCGACATCGTTACTAAACCGTACAGTGAAGCAACGTAAAGCTTTCGCTGAGAGGAGCGATGATGGGGCAGATGATGGTACTTTCGGCCGAGGAAGTTTCCAAGGTGCTGACGATCGAGGATGCAATCGCTGCCGTGGAGGAGGCATATCGCCAGAAGGCAACGGGCAAGGGCGTTGCGTGGCCGATGGTATATGAGCAGTTCGAGCCTGGCGTGGCCGATATGGATATCCGCTCGGGCGAGTTGGCGGGAAGCGGTCTCTTCGGTCTCAAGCTCACTGCCTGGTTCTCTCAGAATCCCAAAAAGGGGCTGCCCGAAATCTTTGGCACCACGCTGCTGTGCGACAACGCGACGGGCGAGCCGTTGGCGCTGCTCAATGCCTCCGCCGTCACTGGACTTCGCACCGGTGCCGCCGCTGCGCTCGGTGCCAAGTGGCTGGCTCGGGCGGATGCATCCAAACTGCTTGTTGCGGGCGCCGGCCATATGAGCACCTATATGGCGGCGGGCGTGCTTGCCGCCTGTCCCAAAGTGAGCGAGGTCAAGGTGTGGGAGCCGGTTTCCGATGCCGCGCCCGAGGCCCGCGTCGAGCGCATGCGAGACGAGGTCGCCCATATCTTGGGCGCCTGCGAGCATGCTCGCGAGGCATCCACCTATTCCATCGAGGCGACGGCTGACGGCCAAGGTGCCGCGGCGGAGGCCGACATCATCGTGACGATCACGCCGGCGACCAAGCCCATCATCCCCGATGCATGGGTGCGTCCTGGTACGCATATCTCCTGCGTCGGTGCCGACATGCCCGGCAAGCAGGAGCTCGCCTCGGCGCTTGTCGCCCGTGCCGCTGTTTACGTCGACGACCGCGAGCAATCGGTCGCGTCCGGTGAGCTGGAGATTCCGGTTGCCGAGGGCGCCATCACGCCCGAGGACATCAAAGCGGAGTTCGGCGAAGTCATCACCGGCACGGCTACGGGGCGCTCGGATGACGAGCAGGTGACGGTGTTCGATACGTCGGGCATCGCCGTTCAGGACCTTTCGGCATCGAAAATCGCCTACGACCGCGCCGTCGAGGCGGGGCTGGGTACCGTGGTGGAGCTGTAAGAGAGTCAAGGAAAGGAAACGACAATGCAGATCAAGGATTTCGCCGTCGAGCAGTGGATGAACGAGTGGGAGATCAAGTGCACCCACAACGTTGCAGAGACGTGCGTCTACTCCCTCACGCTCGACCAGCTGTTCGAGCTTACGAACACCGACAAGAAGGCGTGGCTTGATAGCCTGTGCTCGCGCCGATTCACCTACGGAGACATCGAGGGGCAGCCCGGCTTCCTCGAGGGGGTCGCGCGTCTCTATAAGACGGTCGAGCCCGGGCATATCGTGCCCACGCACGGTGCGACCGGTGCCAACTCCCTGGTTATTTCCACGCTCGTCGAAACGGGCGATCACGTAGTCTCCGTCAAGCCCACCTACCAGCAGCTTTATTCGATTCCCGAGATGTGCGGCGCGAAGGTCGATATCCTTCAGCTCGACCGCAAGAACGGCTACCACGTCGACGTCGACGCGCTCGATGCCCTGGTGACCGACGATACCAAGCTCATCTGCATCAATAACCCGGACAACCCCACGGGCGCCCTGCTCGACACCGATACGCTCAAGGCGATTGTCGAGGTCGCGCGCAAACACGACGCGTGGGTGCTCTGCGACGAGGTCTACCGCCTGCTTACTCAGACGGATGAGTACTCCGAGTCCGTGATCGACCTGTACGACAAGGCCATCGTTACCGCATCCATGTCCAAGGTCTGGTCGTTCGCCGGCCTGCGTCTGGGCTGGGCGGTCACCAAGAGCCCGGAGCTCCGTCGCGCGCTGCTCTCGCATCGCGACTACAACCTGATTTCTGCCGGCATATTCAGCGAGTCGGTGGCGGAGCTGATTCTGGGCAACGCTTCCGTGATCCTTGAGCGCAGCCGTCGCATCGTCCGTCAGAACCTTGCTGTTCTGGAGAAGTGGGTCGAGAGCGAGCCGCACCTGTCGTTCGTTAAGCCCGAGGCGGGTACCACCGCGCTCGTGTATTACGACTACGACATCGACTCCAGGACGTTCTGCATCGACATGATTAAGAAGTCCGGCGCGCTCGTCACCCCGGGCGATTGCTTCGAGGAGCCCAAGAGCATGCGCATCGGCTATGCATACTCCGATAACACCGACGACCTGCAGAAGGGCCTGGATGCCATCTCTGCGTACATGCGTACGCTCGAGTAGAGGCTCGAGGTCGAAGTGATGGGGCCGATCGGTTTAGGACCGGTCGGCCCCTATTTTCTCTCAAGACTACCGAACGCTTTTGTCACATTAGGTGCCCACGGGGTCGTATTGCTGCGACGCTGTGGGCATAATGGTGTGAAAGGTGCAAGTTACGCGAAATGGGAGGACACATGGCGCTGATCTATGTCGTTGAGGACGACGAGCCCATTCGTCGTGAGCTTATCGACATCCTTGCCCGCGCCGGTTTTGAGGTTGAGGCATGCGAATCGTTTGAGCATGTCTCGCGCGATATTCTCGCCGCCGCGCCCGACCTAGTGCTGCTCGACCTCACGCTTCCCGTCAAGGACGGCCAGCATATCTGCCACGAGGTTCGCCGCGAATCCGAGGTTCCCATCATCGTCCTCACGTCGCGCACGACCGAGATCGACGAGGTCATGGCCATGACGCTCGGCGCGGACGACTTTGTTCCCAAGCCCTACAGCGCCCGTGTGCTCGTGGCGCGCATCAATGCCTTGCTGCGTCGCACCGCGGCGTCAGGTGAGCGCAGTACGCTCGTCCACAAGGGGCTGGAGCTCGACCTCGCCCGCTCCATGGTCACCAATACGGCAACCGGCGACAGTACCGAGCTCACCAAAAACGAGCTGCGTATCCTCTCGCTGCTTCTGAGCCGCGCGGGCAAGATCGTTTCGCGTCCGGCCATCATGCAGGACCTGTGGGACTCCGACGCCTTCGTGGACGACAACACGCTTACCGTTAACATCAACCGCCTGCGCACCACGCTCGAAAAAATCGGCATCAAGGGGTATTTGACGACGCACCGCGGCCAAGGCTATTCGGTCTAGGGGCCGGCTATGTCGTTTGCCAAGTTCTTTAAAGACGCGCTGCTTCCCGTCGCCGTGTGGACGTGCGGCGTGCTGCTGAGCTGCTTTGTGCTGACGGTCGCCGGCGCACCCGTTTCTATCGTGGTCGTGGCGGTCGGCGTGTCCTTTATCTTCGGTATGCTCGGCATCGTGATCGAGTACGCTCGCCGTCGCCGTTTTCTGCGCCAGCTGGAGCGCGCGGCTGAGGAGCTCGAGAGTCCCGCATGGGTGCAGGAGATGGTGCAATGCCCGACCTATGCCGAGGGCGAGCTCGAGTACGAGGTCTTGCGCCGGGTGGGCAAAGCTGCCTGCGACGAGGTTGCCGAAGGCCGGCGCCAGACCGATGACTATCGCGACTATATCGAGAGCTGGGTTCACGAGGCCAAGCTGCCCTTGGCGGCGGCCCATCTAATTTTGGAAAATCTGGATGGCAGCGAAGACGACCTGTCACGTGTGGATGACCTGGGCCGTGAGCTGGCTCGCGTGGAACGCTATATCGACCAGGCGCTGTACTACGCGCGCTCGGAAGTCGTGGAGCGTGACTACCTGATTCGCCGCTGGGATCTCAAGACCTTGGTGACGGGCGCGATTAAGGCCAACGCGCGCGAGCTTATCGCGGCGCACGTGGCCCCGGTGTGCGAGAACCTCGACTTTGAGGTGTTTACCGACGAGAAGTGGCTCGAGTTTATCTTGGGCCAGCTCATTCAGAACAGCATTAAATATGCGCGTGAGGACGGCGCGAAGATCGTGTTTTCGGGAGCGTTGCTGGACGAGGGCCTGGCAAGCGAGCGCATCGAGCTTACCGTCGCGGACAACGGCTGTGGTGTGAGCGCGGCCGACCTGCCCCGCGTGTTCGAGAAGGGCTTTACCGGCGACAACGGTCGCACCACCAAGCGCGCAACGGGTATCGGCCTCTACCTGGTGGCGCGTCTGTGCTCCAAGATGGGCATCGACGTCACCGCAGCGTCCGAGCCCGGAGAAGGCTTCGTCGTTACATTCGCTTTTTCAACGAACAAGTTCCAATATTTCGAGTAACGCACGCGGCAGACGTCCGCCCAAACAAAAACGTGCCGCCCCAAACGGGGCGGCACGCCATCTTTCTTATCAGCCAACTCGCTGAAGTACGGTGACGAAGGCGCAAGGCCGGGAGGGGTTATCTAAGCCGACATCCCGCAGCCGCGAAGCGGCGAGGACGTCGGCGTGATAACCCCGCAGGCCTTGCGCCGGCGGGAAGGAACCTACTTCACGACCAAAATGTCGCAGTCCGTATTGCGCAGCAGGAACGTCGAAATCGAGCCCAAGAGCGCGTACTTAATTGAGGACAGGCCGCGGGCGCCGCAGAGCACCAGATCGGGCTTGACCACGTCGAGCATCTCATCCTTGAGCGTCTCACGAATGCGGCCGGTACGAATCATGACCTCGACCTCGGGAATGTCGGGATTGGCCTTGGCCTCCTCGAGCTGCTTGGCGATGGAGTTGTTAAAGGCCTCCTCCAAGCCGTTGACCAGGTCGACCGGATAGGAACCGGCGCTCTCGAGCGCGGTGGAGTCGATAACGTGGCCGATGATCAGCTTAGCGCCGTTGTTCGCGGCGACCTTGATGGCGCGTGCGAGCACAAAATCCTGCTGCTCAGTACCGTCGAGTGAAACAAATACCTTGGTATAGCCCTCGTTCATGGTTTCCTCCTTGGTCTATCGCACGGGCGCGGGGCTCGTGCGTCGGGCGGGCGCGGGCGCGTTGGCCGCCGGACACTTTATCTTGTTGCAGTTATACCCAAGGATTCGGATTTGACCGCTCGCAATTCTGTGAACGGGCGAGTTTTTTGGTAAGGGTAGGCACAGGCGTGCCGCCAACGGTTGATAATGGGACATCGCCCGCACCGTCCGCAGAACAATATCGGCGGGTGTCTAACGAGGGGGTCCCTTTGGATATCATCGAGCTTCTAAAATCTGCCTTCATGGGCCTGGTCGAGGGCATCACCGAATGGCTGCCTGTTTCGTCGACGGGTCACATGATCTTGGTGGACGAGTTCGTCAAGATGAACGTGAGCGAGACGTTCTGGAATATGTTCCTGGTCGTGATTCAGCTCGGCGCCATTCTGGCTGTCTGCGTCCTGTTCTTCTACGACCTTAACCCGTTTTCTCCCAGCAAGGGCAAGGAGGGCCGTCGCGACACCTGGGTGCTGTGGGGCAAGATTGTGCTCGGCTGCATTCCCGCCGCGGCGATTGGTCTGCCGCTCAACGATTGGATGGAGGAGCATTTCTACAATGCTCCCGTCGTGGCGCTGGCGCTCATTGTGTACGGTGTGCTGTTTATCGTGATTGAGAACTGGCGCGCGAGCAAGCGCGAGGAAATGGCCGTTGCCGGTTCGTTTGGTTCGCGTGCTGTGGTGGCGGGCGGACGTCCCGCCGGTGCGCACTTTGCGGCGCCCGCCGCGGCTACCGCTGAGGATGAGGACGATGACGAGAATCTGGACTTTGGCTCCATCGCCACGCTCGAGGACCTGAGCTGGAAGACTGCGCTGGGTATCGGCTGCTTCCAGGTGCTTTCGCTGGTGCCTGGTACGTCTCGTTCCGGTTCTACCATCATCGGTGGCCTGCTTTTGGGCTGCACGCGTTCGGTGGCGTCCAAGTTTACGTTCTTCCTGGCCATCCCTGTCATGTTTGGCGCGAGTGCGCTCAAGCTGGTCAAGTACTTCATCAAGGGCGGCACGTTCGGCGCCAACGAGGTCGCTATCTTGGGCGTGGGCTGCGTTGTGGCCTTTGTGGTTTCGCTCATCGCCATCAAGTGGCTCATGGGCTTCGTCCGCCGTCACGACTTTAAGTGCTTCGGTGTTTACCGCATCATCCTGGGCATCGTGGTGCTCGCGTACTTCTTTGTCCTGGAGCCTATGCTCGGCCTGTAACTTGGTTGACGCTGCGCGGCGGCCAGGGCGACAACTTGTTATCCAAAGGGGGCGGCACGGCCAAAAGGTCTATGCCGCCCCCTTTTCATGCCAATTTGTTCGCCCTGGCCGCCGCTCGCTGCTGCTGCCATGACATCGGCGGTTTCGTGATTGTCAATAGATTGGTGCAAAGCAACCTGACCCCATTGCACCAAATCTGCTGGGGTGGGCCTGACGGCGGCGCACGGAGTCGTGGTGTGATTTGCGTCGGTGTCCGCGCGGCTCGGTATACTGGTACGGCTCAAACTATGGCGCTGCCCGCAGGCGCGCCGTCCGTCAGATGAGGAGTCGCCCATGACCCAGCCCCTGCCCTGGGAAAAGAACACTGCGGTACCCGTGCCGCCCGCGCCGGAACCCGTGCCGCTCGATGCGTACACCGCCCCCGCCGCGCCGGAACCCGAGCTCGTTCCGCTCGACATCTACGACGCCCCGGCTCCGGCGCCCAAACCAGCCAAGCCGCTCGTCGATATCGATAGTCTGAACCCCGCCCAGCGCGAGGCGGTCCTGACCACCGAGGGCCCGTTGCTGGTCCTTGCCGGCGCCGGCTCGGGCAAGACCCGCGTCCTGACCTTCCGCATCGCGCATATGCTTGGCGACCTGGGCGTTAAGCCCTGGCAGGTCCTGGCCATCACGTTTACCAACAAGGCCGCGGCCGAGATGCGCGAGCGTCTGGCAGCGCTCATCCTCAGCGGCACCCGCGGCATGTGGGTGTGCACCTTCCACGCTATGTGTGTGCGCATGCTGCGCGAGGACGCCGACCTGCTGGGCTACACCGGGCAGTTCACCATCTACGACGATGACGACTCAAAGCGCATGGTGCGCGACATTATGCAGACGCTCGGCATCGAGCAAAAGCAGTTCCCCATCAACATGATCCGCAGCAAGATCAGCTCGGCTAAAAACGCCATGATTGGGCCCGAGGACATGCTCAAATCGGCCGACAGCCCTAATGACAAAAAGGCCGCGCAGGTCTACCTGGAGCTGGAGCGCCGCCTGCGTGCCGCCAACGCGATGGATTTCGACGACCTGCTCGTGCGCACGCTCGAGCTGCTGCGCACCCGCCCCGAGGTGCTCGACAAGTACCAGGAGCGCTTCCGCTACATTAGCGTCGACGAGTATCAGGACACCAACCACGTCCAGTACGAGATCGCCAACCTGCTGGCCGCCAAGTACCAAAACCTCATGGTCGTGGGCGATGACGATCAGTCCATTTATAGCTGGCGTGGCGCCGACATCACCAATATCCTGGACTTTGAGAAGGACTTTAAAGACTGCAAGACTGTCAAGCTGGAGCAGAACTATCGCTCTACGGGCCATATCCTGAGCGCCGCCAACGCCGTGGTGCGTCACAACTCGCAGCGCAAGGACAAGCGCCTGTTTACGGCCGAGGGCGACGGCGAGAAGATCCAGGCCTTCCAGGCAAGCGATGAGCGCGACGAGGGCCGCTGGATTGCCGGCGAGATCGAAAAGCTGCATGCCAAGGGCACGAGTTACGACGACATCGCCGTGTTCTACCGCACCAACGCCCAGTCGCGTATTCTCGAAGATATGTTTCTGCGCGCGGGCGTGCCCTACAAGATCGTGGGCGGCACGCGATTCTTCGACCGTGCCGAGATCCGCGACGTCATGGCTTACCTCAAGATGATCGTGAACCCGGCCGACGAGATGAGCGTCAAGCGCGTCATCAACACGCCGCGCCGCGGCATCGGCTCCACCTCGATCCAAAAGATCGAGCAGCTGGCGCGCGATAACCGGTGCTCGTTCTTCCAGGCCTGCGAGATCGCGTGCGCCGAGACGGGCATGTTTAGTGCCAAGGTGCGCAACGGCCTGTCGAGCTTTGTGTCGCTGGTGCGCGAGGGTCGCCGCATGGACGGCGAGCTCAAGGACGTCGTCGAGATGATCGTCGACAAGACGGGCCTGCTGCAGGCTTTCCGTGCCGAGGGCACCATGGAATCCGAGAGCCGTGCCGAGAACATCCAGGAATTCCTGGGCGTCGCCGCCGAATTTGAGGAGACGCACGAGGATATCGAGGGCACGCTCGAGAGCCTAGAAGAGCTGCGCGCGGCCGGTGTTGCCGACGTGCCCGCCGGCGCCGAGCTCGAGCCCGTCGTGGTGAGCGCGCCCGCGCCCGAGCCGGGACCGTCCGCGCCCGCGTCTTCGTTTGAGGCGCTGGTCGGCGCTCGCGACGCCGCTGGTTCCAACCCGCTCGATAGCCTAGCCGCTCCAGCGCTCTCGCCGCAGGATGCCCTGGCCGCCGCCATCGCGGGTAACGCCTATGCCACGCCAACGGAGATGCCGGCGGGTGCCGTGCATGCCGACGAGATCGAGCGCACCTACGGTCCGCTCACCTGTAAGGCACTGCCGGCACTCATGGAGTGGCTGGCCCTGCGCTCCGACTTGGATTCTTTGGCAGGCGAGACGCATGCCATCACCATGATGACCATCCACTCCGCCAAGGGCCTGGAGTTCCCGGCGGTGTTCGTGGCCGGTATGGAGGAGGGCATCTTCCCGCACGTGCACGATTTTGGCGGCAGCGATGATCCGGGCAAGCTCGAGGAGGAGCGTCGCCTGGCCTACGTTGCCATCACGCGTGCTCGCAAGCGCCTGTTCTTGACCTATGCGGCAACGCGTCGCACCTACGGCTCGACCTCTGCCAATCCGCGCTCGCGCTTCCTCAACGAGATTCCGTTTGAGGATATCGAGTTTAGCGGTATCGGTTCTGCCGGTTTTGAGGGCACGGGCTGGGAGAAGCGCGGCGACCGACACGGCACCTTTGGATCGGGCATGGGCTCGGACATGTATGGCGGCAAGGTGTTCGGTTCGCATACGCGCTCGACCGGCGGTTCCGGTTCGCGCGGCGGATCGAGCTTTGACGACTTCTTTGGCGGCAGCAGTTACGGGACCGAGCGCCATCGTGGGGTCTCGCCAGACGCCGGCCGTGTTGCCTCGACCTTTGGTTCGGGCGCGCCGCGAGCCAAAAAGCCGTCGTCCAAGGTGTCCCCGACGGTGGAGCGCAAGGTCGATCGCGCTAGCGCGTCGCAGGACTTTGCCGCAGGCGATACCGTGAGCCACAAGACCTTTGGCACAGGTACCGTGATCTCGGTTGTCGGAGACATGATCGAGGTTCAATTCGAAAAGACCGGCCAGACCAAAAAGCTTATGAAGGGCTTTGCTCCGATCGTCAAGCTGTCGTGATCCCGGCGGACCTGGGCGGGCGTATGGGGCAACATCGCCTGCTCGGGCAGTCCTGCTCGCACGGAGAGCACATTAAGTGCTCTCCGGCTCGTGCGGAACTCGCGATCGATGTTGCCCCATACGCCCGTCCAGGTCCTTAGATAACGTTGCTTGCGAACGTCGCTCTGCTCGTCCGCTTTTTTGATCTGGAGAGCCGGGTGGGCTGATATATATGGACAAGGGGCTCCCCCGTTGGTGAACGGGGGAGCCCCTTGTTGCGTTTGGGTTGTTGGTGCGAACTAGAGGTGGCTGATGATCAGTTCCATCTTGCCTTCGAGGTCGATGGAGCTGACGGTGCTCGGGGCCAGCAGGTGGCTGCCCTTGTGGACGGGGTCGCCGCAGATGGTGCCTTCGCCGTCGATGACCGACAGGCACATGAAAGGCCAGCGCTGGTCGAGGGTCTTGCTGCCGTCGACGCGCACGCGATCGACGGTGTAGCAGGGGTTGGACTCGAGCTCGGTCACGCCGTCGACCTCGGGCGCGGTCACCGTGCCGTCGGTCGGAGCCTGAGCATCAAAGTCGATGCAGTCGAGGCTCTGCTCAATGTGCAGCGGGCGCAGCTTGCCATCGGTGCCGGGACGGTCGTAGTCGTACAAGCGATATGTCACGTCGCTCGACTGCTGCGTCTCCAAAATGAGCGTGCCGGTCTTGATGGCGTGCACGGTACCGGAATCAATCTGGAAAAAGTCGCCCTTGTGGATCGGCAGTACGTTGAGCATATCGTCCCAGCGGCCGTCCTCGATCATCTGTGCGGCCTCGGCGCGGTTATGCGCGCGCTGGCCGACGATGATTGTGGCGCCGGGCTCGCAATCCAGCACGTACCAGCACTCGGTTTTGCCCAGGCTGCCGTTCTCGTGCTTGGCGGCGTACTCGTCGTTGGGATGAATCTGGATCGAAAGGTCGTCCTTGGCGTCCAGAATCTTAATGAGCAGCGGGAACTCCTTACCCTCGCAGTTGCCAAAGAGCTCGCGGTGCTCGGCCCACAGCCACGACAGCGTGTGGCCTGCATACGGGCCCTCCGCAATCTGGCAGTCACCGTTGGGGTGGGCCGAGATGGCCCAACACTCACCGATGGGACCCTCGGGAATGTCGTAACCAAATACGGTTTCGAGTTGACGGCCGCCCCAGATCTTCTCGTGGAAGATCGGCGTCAGTTTAATCAAATCGGACATGTTCATACTCCCATTGTGCTGCGTGGGCGCCGCGTAAAACTGCTCAAAACGAGCGCCCGCATGACTACAAAAACCTATGCCAACGTTACGTTGTGCAACTCAAAGCGGTCGCCAACGTTGCGCGAGACCGAATACTCAAAGGCGGCACCGCTGTCCAAAAAGCCAATCTGGGTGAGCTCGAGCAGGGGAGAGCCAGGTTTGGTGTCCAGACGCTCGGCTTCTTCCTCGGTTGCTGCCACGGCGCGAATGGTACGGTGAAAGCTCGAAATCTTCAGCCCACATTGCTCGCGGATGAAGCGGTAGAGCGATCCGTACAGGTCCTTCTTTTTAAGGCCTGGAATCAGCTCGAGGGGCATGTAGGTGTACTCGATAACGATGGGCTTCTCATCGGCCTGACGCACGCGCACGACGTGATAGGCAAAGTCATCCTCGGCAATTCCCAGCTGGGCTGCGATGTCCGCCGGTGGATTAACAATCGAGAAATCGTAGACCACCGAGGTCACCTTCTCCCCGCGGTGCTCATACGAAAAGCCCTGGGCACGGTCGTTTTTGCCCTGGAAAAACGCCTGACCGGGAAGCCCCGCCGTGTCCTTAACGTAGGTACCCGATCCGCGTCGGCTGGTAATAAGACCTTCCTCGGTGATTTGTTCAATAGCTCGTTTGACGGTGATTTTGGAAACGCTATAGAGCTCGCAGAACTCAACGACGGTGGGAAGCTTGTCGCCCGGTTTAAGAGCGCCATCCTCGATAGTGCGACGAATATCTGCAGCTATCGCCTCGTATTTGGGAATCATGGAACCTCCTTTCCAACTTGATTGAGTATAAAAGAAAGTATAGTTAACACCTAAGCATCTCTATTGAGTTATTGAAAAGTTCGAGAAAGATAAAATCAAAAGACGCCCCACTTGTAAAATCAGAGCGTTTTAAATGATAAACATCTGAGTAGTGTCGTGTTGAGGAATGAACGGTCCGAGGACGGGACCGAACCGATATAGCGGCCAGCGAACCGAATCTCGTACTCTGCGTTTCCCCAGATATAACCTGCCAAAACAAACCTGTCCCTTTTTGGCAGGTTTTTGCCTTGGGAGCGGTACCATACAGGCAATGTTTAAACGAGAAAGGTGGGCTCCCATGGAACCTAAGCAGTACTACATCGGCATTGACGTCGGCGGCACTTCGGTTAAGGAGGGCCTGTTCGACGAGGACGGCAACCTGCTAGCCAAGGCCAGCGTGCCTACGCCTCCCATCGTTGACGCCGCGGGCTTTGCCGCGGTGACCGAGGCTATCGACCAGGTGGTCGCCAAGGCTCAGATTCCGCGTGCCTTTGTGGCGGGCATTGGCCTGGCCGTTCCGTGCCCCATCCCGGCATCGGGCGATGCCAAGGTCAAGGCCAACATTGCCATTAACCTGCCCGAGCTGAGGATCGCCATTCAAAAGCACTGCCCCGACGCGGTCGTTAAGTACGAGAACGATGCCAACGCCGCTGCCATGGGCGAGGCCTGGCTCGGTTCTGCCAAGGGCGTGCAGAACGTGGTGATGGTCACCATCGGTACCGGCGTGGGTGGCGGCGTTATCGTTAACGGCGACGTGGTATCGGGCGTTGTGGGCGCCGGCGGCGAGATTGGCCACATGTGCCTGAACCCGGCCGAGGAGCGCACCTGCGGCTGCGGCGGCCATGGCCACCTGGAGCAGTATTCCAGCGCCACCGGCGTGGTGAGCAACTACCTTGCCGAGTGCAAGAAGGCGGGCGTCGAGCCCATCGAGCTCACCGGCCCCTCCGATTCCAAGGACGTGTTCCAGGCCTGCCGCGAGGGCGACAAGCTCGCGCTTGCCGCGGCCGATACCATGGCCGACTATCTCGGCCGTGCCCTGGCGCTCATTGCCAACGTGGTCGACCCCGAGATGTTCCTGATCGGTGGCGGCGCGTCCGCTTCGGCCGATGTCTACCTCGACAAGGTTCGCGAGCACTTTAAGCAATACGCGCTTTCCGCCTCGCGCGAGACGCCCATTAAGGTCGCTTCGCTCGGAAACGACGCCGGCATCATCGGCGCCGCCTACGTAGCCCTGCGCGCCGCCGGTAAATAGCTGGTGCAAGGGGGTCAGGTTACTTTGCACCAACATGGTGTAAAAGGGACAGCCTTGGCCCCCGTGCCTACCCCAAAATATGCCGTGGCCCTTCCGTCTGCGAAGGCTCGGCATCGGCGTGCTACCATAGCTACGTCCAAGTACACATATCAAGTGGAGGATATCCATGGCAAACGTTCTTGTCTTTGGTCACCAGAACCCCGATAACGACGCCATCATGAGCGCCGTCGTCCTGTCCCAGCTGCTCAACCAGGTTGAGTATGCCGGCAACACCTACGAGGCCTGCGCCCTTGGTCAGCTTCCGGCAGAGTCCGCCAAGCTGCTCGCCGACGCCGGCATCGCCGAGCCTCGCGTGATCGAGTCCGTCGAGGCCGGTCAGCTCGTCGTCCTCACCGACCACAACGAGTCTGCCCAGTCCGTCGCCGGCCTTAAGGACGCCACGGTCTTTGGTGTTGTCGACCATCACCGCATCGGCGACTTCGAGACCGCCGGCCCGCTGCACTACATCTGCCTGCCCTGGGGCTCCAGCTGCACCATCGTCACCAAGCTCGCCGGCGTGCTCGGCGTTGAGCTTTCCGACGTCCAGGCTAAGCTGCTGCTCTCGGCCATGATGACCGATACGCTCATGCTCAAGAGCCCCACCACCACCGATGTCGACCGCGCCGTCGCCGCCAAGCTCGGTGAGCAGGTGGGCGTCGACCCGGTCAAGTTTGGCATGGAGGTCTTCCTCACCCGTCCGTCCGGCTCCTTCACCGCAGCCGAGATGGTCGGCAATGACATCAAGATGTTCGAGCCCGCCGGCAAGAAGCTGCTCATCGGCCAGTACGAGACCGTCGACAAGAGCCGCGCGCTCGGCATGATCGACGAGATTCGCGAGGCCATGCGCGCCTACGCCGCCGAGAAGGGCGCCGACGGCATCGTCCTGTGCATCACCGACATCATGGAGGAGGGCTCGCAGGTCCTGCTCGAGGGCGAGACCGAGGCTGCCCAGAAGGGCCTGGGCATTGCCGACGAGCACGACGGCGTCTGGATGCCGGGCGTCCTCTCCCGTAAGAAGCAGGTCGCTGCTCCCATCATGGCCGCCTGCTAGGTTTAGTTGACCAAACGCCACGACCGGATCGCGGACGTCCCGCGCTCCGGTCGTTTTTTGTGCGCGGCACCGCGTCGTCTCTTGGACAGGCGTGCCCGCGCCGTTGAGCAAATAATGTTCAACCTGTGGTTCCGCTTTTCGGCCACGCCTGCGTGCTTGGCGTGCAGGGTAGGCTAGATGCAAGCGTAATACGTTAGAGCGCGGCGCCGCCACTTGGGCGGGCCGTGCTTTTTTAAGACGGGAGCCTTCCCGTGAAAGGAGCCGCCCATGGCAGCAACTGAGCAGCTGTTCAACGTTCGTGAGCGCAAGCGCTTTGAGCGTCACGACATTTGGGAGCGCATCGCCGAGAACGGCACGATTTCCGCCGCCGTCATGGTCTTCGCCGCCATCGCCGCCGTCATTTGCGCCAACACCGATGCCTACGAGGTCATCCATCACTTTTTGGAGACCCCGCTGTATGTGGGTCTGGGCAACCTGACGGCCGGTCTCACCGTCGAGCTTTTCGTCAACGACTTCCTCATGGCGATTTTCTTTTTGTTGGTGGGCATTGAGCTTAAGTACGAGATGACGGTCGGCGAGCTCAAGAATCCGCGTCAGGCCATGCTTCCCATGCTGGCGGCCGTGGGCGGCGTCGTCGTTCCCGCCTGCATCTACCTGATCTTTAACCATGCCGGCGCCCACAACGGTTGGGCCATCCCCATGGCAACCGATATTGCCTTTGCGCTGGGCGTACTGTCGCTTTTGGGCAATCGCGTGCCCAACGGCGTGCGCGTGTTCTTCTCGACGCTCGCCATCGCCGACGACCTCATCTCCATCGCCGCCATCGCCATCTTCTACGGCCAGAGCCCCAATCCGTTTTGGTTGGGCGCCGCCGCGCTTGTGACCTGCGCGCTCGTGTGGCTCAACAAGACGCAGCATTACCGCCTTGCCCCGTATTCGGTACTGGGTCTGCTGTTGTGGTTCTGCATGTTCAAGAGCGGCGTACATGCCACGCTTGCTGGCGTCATCTTGGCCTTTACCATTCCGGCCAAGTGCGGCGTCAAGCTCGATAGCCTCACCGATTGGTTGGGCGAGTGCCTGCCGCTGCTCGATGACCGCTACGACGACGAGGCGCACATCCTAGGCCAGCATGACTTTACCGTCTCGACCACCAAGGTCGAGCGCGTCATGCACCGCGTGACCCCGCCGCTCATCCGCATGGAGCGTCTGATCTCCACGCCGGTCAACTTTGTGATTCTGCCGATTTTCGCGTTCGTCAACGCACAGGTTCGCCTAGTGGGCGTGGACATGAGCACGCTGCTCACCGACCCGGTGACGCTCGGCGTGTACTTTGGCATGTTGCTGGGCAAGCCGATCGGCATCTTTGGCATGACGTTCGCCTTGGTCAAGCTCAAGGCCTGCGAGCTGCCGCACAACGTTAACTGGCACATGATTGCCGGTGTGGGCATTCTGGGTGGTATCGGCTTTACCATGTCGATTCTCATCAGCGGCCTCGCCTTCCCGACGGCCCAGTTTGAGGTTCTGGCTGCCAAGGCCGCCATCCTTGCCGGTTCGGTCACCGCCGCCGTGCTCGGCATGATCTACATGAGCGTGGTCTGCAAACACCCCGCGCCCAAGGGCGAGTAAGGGCACATACAAGTTTGAAAACGCCGCCTGTGAACACCATCACAGGCGGCGTTTTAGTCATTGGGTGTTCCTATAGTTTTGTCAACCGTCGGGGCTACTCCCGGTAGGGCACCCGGTCGCGCATCACGGCGTATATCGCCCTGAGCCGCTTCCTCGCGACGGCCTTGAGCGCCCGCCCGTG